>NZ_LN879430.1:112500-412500 GCF_900070325.1 Herbinix luporum | reverse complement strand
TAATCCCATAGAATATCCGTAAAAGAAAGAAACCATGCTCATAATCAAAGCAAAAAAGGTAAAACCTACATATAAGACCCTAGTTTTTTTCTTTCTCATTTCCCCTATGGCAAACATACTACCTAGCATGGCCCATAACTGAACACTTACCAAACGCCATACTTGCTTCATCTATACACCAAACCTTTCTTAAAGCTAATTAGTCTCAATAAGATCCATAAAAACATTCTCCAAACTAGAATCCCCTATAACTTGTTGGGTAGGTCCAAAGGCAGCCAACTTTCCGCCTTTAATTATACCTATTTTATTGCAGAGCTTTTCAGCCACCTCCAGAACATGGGTGGAGAAGAATATGGCACTGCCTTCTTTACACAAGTCCACCATAATGTTTTTTAAGGTATGGGAGGCTTTAGGATCTAATCCCACAAAAGGTTCGTCTAAGATTAAAAGCTTTGGCTTATGTATAAGTGCAGATATGATAGCCAGCTTCTGTTTCATTCCATGGGAATAGGAGGCAATGGAATCTCCTAAATTAGCTGTTAATTCCAAGGCCTGTGCATATTTTTCTATAGCCTTCTCCCGGTCTGATGAGGCTACTTCATATATATCACCGATAAAGTTTAGATAAGCTATACCGGTTAAATGTTCATACAAATTAGGATTATCAGGAATATAAGCCGTTACTTTCTTACATTTTACCGGATCTTTTTTTATAGAAATCCCATCGATTAGAATATCCCCTTCATCAAAATCCAAAACCCCGGCCATAGCACGGATGGTAGTGGTCTTACCGGCTCCATTATGGCCGATAAAACCAAAAATATCCCCACTATTTATCTCTAAATTTAATCCGTCTACTGCTTTTTTACCGCCCTTATAAGTCTTAGAAAAGTCAACAATTCTTAGCATGTAGCCTCCTTTATTTCATGTCAAAAGCTTCATTTAGTAACTTAGTACCTTCTAGTACAAACCTAGAATCCTTTATAATAGGTATTGTAGAACCATCAGAAAGTACAGCAGAAATCTCCATAATTTCATCATAAGGAAGAGTTATATCCGTATGACAATTAAAATAAGCCTTAGAAGGATTAGTTTTTCTAAGTAAGGAATATTCATTATCCCTTGCTATAATTTCCTTTCCGTCAGGATTGTAAACTTTTAAATCCTCCCTCATAGAATAGCAGGTATCACCGACAGCAAAATGAGGACCGGTCTTTTCCGCTATCAAGATAGGAAGTTTGGGAGCAATATCATATTTTTTGCCCATCATATAAGCCGTAGTATTAGTTCCGATGGCAAATTCCCCAAGGGGCAGGGTCTCATGATTGTATAATAAGTTTTCCTTAATAAAACTTTTGTTTTTATCCAGGTCATCGTAATTTTTACAGGAATAATCCACAATCCGTCCATCTTCAAATACCAATTCCAAATCATAATATGCCAAATCATTAAGATAAACCAAGGGAACATGTAATATTCCATGGGTTCCGGAAAGCTGTGGAGATGTAAAAACTTCTCCCACCGGGATATTAACATCGGCTACACAATTTTCAAAATTAGTTTCTTTATCCCCATCCTTTAAAGGCTGAAGTTTTACCATCATATTTGTACGGTTTTTGCCTTTTCCTAAAATCCTAACATACTCACCCTTATCCAAGGTATCAATTATAGACTGCTGAATCTTAGTATAAGTATCATTATCTAAAGTATTTACCTTAATAGTATCGGCAAATATATCTTCAAAATCCTCGCCGATTTCAGGAATCGGATAAGATATAATGGTAAAGGATATTTCCTCCAACTTAAGATATTCCTTAGATAATAATTTCTCATCATTATAATATTGGGTCATAAGCTTTTGCTGAAGCTTATTAAGCTTAATGGCTTCTGCCTTATCTTCCGGTGCAAATAACTCCTCACCAAAGACCTCTATAAGGGCAGGGCCTGCATAATTTTGTGTAATATGTTTTATCTTTTCTAAGGAAGCCTTCCTTGATTCTATCATCCTATTTTTTAGTCCCTTATCAAGAAAGATTCCTATATCAAAACGGTGGTCATATTCATACTGTTTATTAGGTGATGAAGCATGATATCCAATCTTTAAATGCTGCTTTTTATTAAGGGCCAGGTAAGCAGCCCTAAAAATTATAGGTTCTAGGCCTAATTGCATAAAATTCTTTACTGCCTGGCGCACTACCCTCTCAAATCCAATTTGATATCTGATATTTACATTATTTTTTATACTAAGATCAAGCCCCGCTACAAGAAAGCCCCGTTCAAAACCGGATGTAAAGGTATCAGCCATGGACTTAATCTGCTCTTCGGGCAGGCTATTTATAAATTCTGCTGTTTTTAATTCATTTTCTGAAATATAGTCTCCAAACCGATACAAATATCTAAGGTCACTTAAATCAGCTTCCATTATAATATCCTTTGCAAAAGAATAAGCCGGATCAGATGTTTCTTTTGTTCTGTAATCTATAATTACATCACAGTAATCATACATAAAATCATGGATTGCCCTTTTAATATCTTTAAAGGAAAATTCATCTTCCCACCTGATAAGTCCATATACTTGAATAAAAAGCTCTAGATATATAGTATGAAGATATAACTGCTTTTCAAAGGCAAATACAATTAAAGCCCTAAGCTCCGTATACAAAAAAGACAAAAGCTTACCATACCTTTTGCCAAGTTTTTTACATGCATAAGTGGGATTTGCATAACTTTCAAGATAATTATCTTCAATAATATCATTATAAAGAGAACGATTCACAGCCTGAAGCTCCTTAAGGGAAAGCTTAAGGTATGAACCGTCCCTAACCTTCTGTGCCACATCATCAAGTAAAATAAGAAATGCAGATACTTTTTGAAAATAATCCCTTAAGGGCATTCTAACTTCCTCTTCCCTCTCTATCTCACGGATTCGCTCCATAGCCAATTCATATCTTTCTAATACTGACTTCATTTCTTCTTTTGATAAATTCATAATATCCATATACATCTCCAATCTACTGTATTTTATTTATAATTATTATACATTATTTATACTACAATGCCTATTATATAAAGTATCATCAATACTATCATCATAATACCATTACTGATTAAGCCAATCATGGGAAATCTATAATATATATCCCTTTGCTTTATTGCCCTGTATGAAAAAACAAAGCCTGTGATAGATAAGGCAAATAATAAAAGGCCCACAACACCTATAATAATACCTGCCTGGCCTTTATTAATCCCTGAAATTATGCTTACTGCAATAAAACCGGCCACAACAGCTAATCCTATAACAGCAGACAAAATACCTAATTGAGTATGCCTTCTTCCGGAAAATTGTATAGTGTCTCTTCTTTTAAAAAAGCCCAAATTCATACTGTCTCCCTTTCCTCTCCATCCTCCTGCATATTACTTGTCTCTTCCTCTTTAATTTTATCATTTTTTTTATATAGGGAATAGGCAATGACAAATATAATATAGCCTACAATTCCACCGATAGAATTCATCAAAATATCATCAACATCAAAAACTCCCACTTCTAATAACAATTGGGAGGTTTCAACTGCCAGACTAAAGAATATACTTAAGATTGTAATAATATAAAATTTACGATACTTATTATTTAGTAATGGAAGAAAAAATCCATAAGGAGAAAAGGCTAGAACATTTCCTACAATATTTACTACAAATCCCTCAAAACCAATATACTCCCTATATTTAATAAAGCGTTTTATTTCCTTAAACAGCTGCAAATTATATTTCTTAGTAACCATATATCTTCCATAACGTTCACTAAAAAACAAAAAATATGATAACATTAAAATATATATATAAAAAGCAAGCCAAGCCGCCAGTTTAATCCACTTCTTATTAATTTTCTTCAATGTTCTTCTCCATATACCTTATAAATATACTTGATCTTAAGTTACAATTGTATTTATATGAAAATCCTATGCCAATTATAAGACAAAAAAAGTTTATAGTAAAGGAAAAATTGGAATATTGCAGGATGTTTTGCAGATAATAGTTCAATAATACTAGTTCGAGGTGTATAAATGAAAAGATTTGATGAGTTATATGAAGAACTATTAAAAGCTACCATAGATAACCGGGAAGAAGAATATATTGAAAATCTTGATGCCTTCGATGCCCATCAGCTAGACTGCCTGCTTAACCCCAAAAAACATTCCTTAGTTTGGTCTACTAAAAGCTGTGAGTGTCCCAAGGATGATAGGCATTGTGTTAAGGTATGTCCTTTCCATGCCATTTTCCCAGATGAAAGTGGCCAATTACAGGTAGACGAAGCAGCTTGTGCAGGATGCTCCTATTGTATTCAAGAATGTCGTGCCAAAAGACTAACAGCAAGTAAGGATGCTATTTCAGTCTTACGGGCTCTCCGCTCCCATAAAGGATTATCCTATGCTCTAATTGCCCCTGCCTTTTTAGGACAATTTAAAGATGTAACACCGGGTAAACTTAGAACTGCCTTTAAAAAGATTGGCTTTGACGGCATGTTAGAGGTAGCTTTATTTGCAGATATCTTAACCCTTAAGGAAGCCTTAGAATTTGACCGCAATATAAATACTAAGGAGGATTTTCAACTTACCAGCTGCTGCTGCCCCGTTTGGATTGCTTGGATAAAAAATATTTACAATGATTTAATTCCCCATGTCCCCCCTTCTGTATCACCTATGATAGCCAGCGGCCGGGCAGTAAAAACCTTATATCCCGACGCCCTTACAGTATTTGTTGGGCCTTGTTTAGCCAAAAAAGCAGAAGCCAGAGACAAGGATATAGCAGGTGCCATTGACTATGTACTAACTTTCCAGGAAGTTCAGGATATCTTTAATATTATGGAGATTGATCCTGCCAAAATGGAGGAAAGCGAGAAAGATCATTCCTCAAGAGCAGGTAGAATATATGCCCATACCGGCGGTGTAAGCGAAGCGGTTAAGCTAACCTTAGAAAGAATAAACCCCAACAGAGAAATAACTTTACAAACCCAAAAGGCAGATGGTGTAAAAGCTTGCAGGGATTTGATTAAAGATATACTTGCAGGGAAAACAACAGCTAATTTTTATGAAGGAATGGGTTGTGAGGGAGGATGTGTTGGAGGACCAAAAGCTTTAATTCCCCATAAAGAGGGAAGGAAAAATGTAGAAGAGTATGGCAAGGCCGCCGCATATCCTACACCAATAGATAACCCTTATGTAATTGAACTTTTAAAGCAACTGGGATTTGAAACTATAGACAGTCTGCTCGATGAAAGTGATATATTTACCAGAAACTTTTTATCAAACACTAAAAAGTGATTAACATTAACATTGCCGTGTATCAAAGATACATGGCGTTTTTTCTTTATATATTTTATATATCACTAGACAATTCTCCCATCCGAAATTCTGATTACTTTGTTGCAGTACTTTAGCGTTCTGTCGCTGTGAGTAACCATTATAATTGATACATTTCTTTCTTGATTAACCTTTTTAAAAAGCTCAATGCGATTAATGCATTGGTTCTCATCCAAAGATAATTATCTTAAAAGCAAAAGTGATAACCTATGTTATTTTGTTACATATTATTACATGTAAAATTATGGGTGTCAATACGTTTAATTGTTCTAAATATTAAACATATTAACACTATTTTTATTTACCAAAAAAGCTGTCGCTTCACGATTTTAAAATCGTAAAAGCGACAGCCTCTTTTATTATGTATAAATATATAATTTAGTATTGGGCCACTACCCCTACTTGTGTACTCATAGGTGATGATTGGTTACCGCTTAAGTCAAGAATCTTATTATCAATAATCTCTATCCTTAAGTATGCATTTCTATCCGGTATAGTATTTAAAGTTATAATAACTTCAGAACCGGATACACTTACACTATTACCTATCACATATGAATAAGTGCCTAACTGGGTAACCTTAACTACCATTGAACCGGTGATTTCCTCACTGAATCTTAGTCTGATTTCATTAGGCTTATTCTTATCAAATACTGGAGGACCTACATAATAAGGCTTCTTATTATCTCTTAGATATACATTGCTGGTATAATCTATTATAGGACCATATATTCCGTTATAACCTTTAACACCGGAAATCTTAATGGGTCTTTCCATTGAAATATCTATGGATTCGTCCGCAAGGGTAAGTACCACCCTAGCCCCTTCATATTTTGAATTTTTCTCTAGCTTAGCACTTATAATTGTAACACCGGGGATTCCATAGTTAGTTACATTCTGTGCAGACTCTATATCTAGCATATCGTTAAAGTCTAGATAAATCTGGCTAGGATTAGTTGTGGACTGACTTATCATATAAGGTCCCGGAAGCTCTAGGTCTACTCCATCGCTGTTACTGATGGTTATTGTTCTTTCAGTACTATAATTTCTGAAAGTATCCATAACGAAATTCTTGCTTAAGGTAAATGTATAGTTTCCAATTAAGGTCATATTACCGATTTGCAATTTGATTACTTTAGGATCATCTGTTGCTAACTTACTATAAGTAAGATTATAATTGGATCTAATCTCATCGGTAACTGTTACTAAGCTTGCATTAAATACTCCGGAATCGGACCATAGGACTACTTCTTTATTGTATGTAAGGGTAAGGATATTAGTCTCCGGATCAAATTCCTGACTAAGTAATACAGGATTTGATTTGTCCACATTGAAACTAATAGTCCTTGTATGCTGCTTATAAGATGTTGTGTCTGAGGGATCAACATTATAAGCCTGCCACCCTATTAAGGATACAGTCTGGATACCGGTTTTTAATGCATCTGCCTCGGACAAGGTATAATGTACTTTCTTAGGATTTTGGCTATCTACTATACCAACCATAGTAGAGCCGTTATTAATTGTGGCATAGCCTCCATACTGAATTGAACGGTCGAAAATCGCCGTCAAGGTATTATATGATGTTCTTGCAATACTAATAAGTCTTGCTTGAGGCTTTGGTCTAGTATCAGTACGCAGATAAACAGGTAAGTTATAATTTGCCGGAGCATTCCCTGCCAAATCCTTTATACCTGATAATACTACGGTAAATACCTTGTCATAATCCGAATATGCAATATTGGACAGATTAATTGTAAGGGATTTCTTGTCCTGGCTTGGAATATAATTATTTTTATTATTCAGGATACTAATTGTTAAGGGATCAGCCGGTGAACTAGATGAACCGGGCACTATAGCTGCATTTGATACCTTAAGTCCTGAAAAATCTATTGCTTCTGAGAATACAATTGTTACAATCATTCCGGAATCATCCAAAATTATATCTGCAATCTCCGGCAAAATTGTATCTTCATATCTTATCTGCTTGTAATATTCTTCAATGGCTTCTCCGTCTACAGTCTTAATCTTGCTTGTAAAATTAATTCCGTACTCTCCTTCTAGCCTATTGGAAGAAGTAATAATAAGGGTCTTTTTATCATCTGAAAGCTTAGCAGTTAACTTACCGGGATCACCGGCTAAAACCCCTTTTATATTACGCTTTAATGTTATATCTATACTGTCAAGTAATATATTATTTTGTCCGATTACAGTCTTCTCATCAATAGGACTGTCGAATACTACCTTTATTTCATTATTACTTATGATAGAGGCAGAATTTACTGTTGCAGAAGGCTTTACAACTTCAATTATAATAGCATCGTTAACTATGCTTTTTTTAGCTTCTGCTTTTGTAGCTTTTCTTGCTGCTGTAGCTACCAGTACTACTTTGCCGGCCTTGGTTCCTTCAACAATGCCGTTTGAACTGTTTACAACCCTAATGCATTCCGGATCGCCTCCGCCTATGGACCAATAAGTTTTATCGGAAGAATTACTTGGGGTAATATCTCTGTTAAAATTATAAGTTTCTCCTAGTTTTAGAATATGTGCCCCATTTTCTTCAGTGGCATTATTAATCCGTATCTTAGTTGCAGGTATAATTACAGTAACTTTACATTTAATAGTCTTACTTTTATTGGTGGGGTATGTGATCTTACATTTTATAGTAGCTGTTCCCTTACCCACTGAAGTAACTATACCTTTACTAGATACCCTGGCAACCTTGCTATTGGAAGAAGACCATTTATATTTACTTCCTGCTACCTTATCCTTTATTTCGAGCTGGTAAGTTTGATCTTCCCCAATAATCTCAACCTTGCTTTCCACAAAGGAGGGTGATGCCCCATATGCACTTTTATCAATACTAAACCAGAATATTGATGTAAGTAGCAAAGCCAGTACCATAGAAAAGGCTGTCTTCTTGCCCGGGTTGTTCTTCATACTTAATTCCTCCTACATAAGTACTGATTTTATTCCTTTAATACTATATATGGTACCATAACAGTAACATTTTGTCAAAAAACCGATAAAAATCTGTAATATACTTTTAACAAATCTATACATTATATTCTTATATGTCTTGACGCCAAATTTATTATTTGTCTTCTTTTTTCTCCAATGCTTCAAATTCTCTTTCTTCCGCCTTTATTTCCCAATGAATTAGGAATGATAATGCAGCTCTTAGGAGGATAATACCGGCAACCATACCTATTTCTGCCCAACCGGTTACACCTACAGTCCTAAGAATCTCTCCTCCCATCTTAAATTCCAAGCCCAGTGCCATTCCTTTTGCCAGTTCCAATCTGGTATAGGGACTTTTCTTAATGTAATTATAAATTCCTATAATTCCTGAAAGTATTAAGATAATTACCCCTATAAATTCAAACATTAAAGTAGCGGTTTCACATAATAAATCCAACCAAATATGAAGTTGTTCCATTTTATGCTTTCTCCTTTTTTATTATGTCTAATTTTGTTGATTCATAAATGAATCAATTTCAAACTAATAATATGATAATTGTAGCCAAAAGTAAAGATGTAACATATTAATAAATTAATGATATCAAATAATTTCTATTATACTAATAAATCTCCTCTTAAATTTCAGGCAAAACAGTTTTTGCTTTATTTTTTATGATATCAGGATTATAATATTAGAATAGTATATAATTATAAATAAAAATGAAAGGATGATAAGACCGAATGAAAAAATTCAGAAAATTTGTACTTGGTAGCCTTTCTGTGGCTTCAGTTGCTGCGGGGGCTTATTACGTTTATAAGAATTTTATTAAGAAAGATTCAGATGATGATTTAGATGAATTTGACGACGACTTTGATGATTTAGATGAAGATGAAGAAGATGATAAGGAAAAAGTTTCCGGCAAAAGCACTACAAGAGAATATGTACAAATACAGATGGAAGAAGAATCTAAGGAAGCAATAGAAGATTCTGAAGAAGCTAAGGAAGAAGATTTATAGAAAATTATATCTAAGCATTTTCCATAAAACAAAGGGTGTATAGGTATAAGAAGTACCGCCACACCCTTTATTCTAATTATCATAACTAGCTAGGAATTCTTTCAAATCATCAATTAGCAGACTTGTATCTAAGACACTATACTTACTATGGGAGGCAACATCCCTATGGGTATTATCTACAGTTATGGTATATAAGCCAATAATAATATGGCTCTCATTGTCTTTACCGACAAGTTTAATAGTATATTCCACGGTAGAATCATCTGCCTCATCATACTTAAATCTATAGTTTTCCATTACAGAATAAAACTTTTCTATATCAACCGGTTCCTTTAATTGAACCCTTATATCTTTATCATGAGATTTAACAGTTATAGATTTAACTTCTTCCTCCTTTATAGCCGTAATATCAGTAAAACTTAGCTCATAATTACTTAAGGATGTAAGCTCATTAGTTCCCGGCTCTTTTTTGTTATCCTCTTCTACAGTACCATTATCCCATGAACCTAGAGTATCATTTACCTGATCATCTATTTCCTGTGCTTCTTTAGTAGCAATTTCATTATCTAATTCACCTGCCCTATCGGAAATAGCAATATCGTTTTTGCCATCTAAAGTAAAAGACTTGGCCTCTTCATTAACACTTTTTTGCTTTAATCCACTTGGATTAAATAGATGAATTGCACTTAAACCTACCATAAATACTAAAACTGCTGCCGCCACCTTCATTAATAAGCGGATTTTTGTAATTAAAGGCCTATGGTCCTCTTCTTGCTTTGTTTTACCCTGTTTATTAATTGCTTCTAAGGTTCTATTAATTAAGTCTTCTGATACACTTATTCCTTTTTGGTCTAAGGAAGTGTTCAGATGATGTTTAATATTAAATTCATCCATCTTTTGCTCATTATTATTATTTTGCTTAAAATTCATCTGATACCCTCCCTTCTAACATATTCTTTAATTTACTTCTTGCTCTTGAAAGCCTACTTTTAACTGTTCCTTCTGCTATATTAAGGGCTTTTGCAGCCTCTGCAATAGACATATCCTGAAAATAAATACATATTACCACATCTTTGTACTTAGCCGGCAAAGATAGAACCGATTTCTTTATCAAATCACTGGTATCCTGCTTCTCAATCTGCTCGTAATCAGAATCACTTATGATGGCATCCTCCTGATATTCCATCATGGGGACTACTCTCCTCTTATAGGCACTTTTCAAATAGTCTTTGCATGTATTAATAGTAATTCTTACTATCCATGTTTTAATACTAGAGTAGCCACCGAATGTGGAAAGCTTATTATTTACCTTTATAAAAACCTCTTGAAATATATCTTCTGCAGTATGGATATCCTTAACATACATATAAGCTATACGAAGTACATCATTACCATATTGTCTGATTAAGTCCTCTATCTCATATGCAGGAGAATATTGTGAATTGTCATTTTGCATGTCCTTTTGCATCCAACTATTCCCCCCTATACTATACCTTTAGGTTTAGTCACAAGTGCTTGTGCTAGTTATAGTATACATGTACTACAATAGGATGTAAACGTGAAATTGGATGCATTATGAAATGAAATATCTTTCAGTTTACAATAATTAGACGTTATTACAGCCAAGTTAGTTCCACATAAAAGAAAGACCGTCAAACTTTTTCGACGGTCTTTTACAATACCTTATATATTTAATTTTTAAATAATAGTTAAGAAATCTTTCTTACTCTTGAGAGCTATATGCCAAGCGATAAAGTCCGGCATATACTCCCTCTTTAGCTAATAATTCCTCATGTGTACCGGTTTCTTTTATTCCATCCTCTGCCAGTACTATAATTCTCTGAGCATTTTTAATAGTCGATAATCTATGGGCTATAACAAAAGTTGTTCGGTTTTTCGCCAGTTTTTCTAATGATTCTTGTACTACTTTCTCACTTTCATTATCTAAAGATGAAGTTGCTTCGTCAAAAATCAAAATGGGAGGATTTTTTAGAAATACTCTGGCAATACTAAGCCTTTGCTTTTGTCCCCCCGATAACTTAACTCCCCGCTGGCCGATATCGGTATAATAGCCTTCCGGAAGCTCCATTATAAAATCATGGGCATTGGCATTTTTTGCAGCCCTTATTACATCTTCTTCTGTGGCATTGGCATTACCATAACGGATATTATCCATTACGGTACCGGCAAATAAATAAACATCCTGTTGCACAATACCTATATTCTTTCTTAGGGATTTCAGCTTAATATCTTTGATATCAATTCCGTCTATAGTAATAAGCCCTTCAGAAACTTCATAAAACCTAGGTATTAGGCTACACATGGTCGTCTTACCTACACCGGAGGATCCTACTAAGGCTATATATTCACCGGCCTTCACCTTAAGATTAATATTTCTAAAGACATCTTCTTTAGCATCATTGTATTTGAAGGCCACATTTTTAAACTCAATTTCTCCCTTAACCTCATTAAGGGAGATAGCATCCGGTTTATCTACAATATCCGGTTCAATCTCTAAAATCTCATAAAAACGGCTAAAGCCTGACATACCGTTTTGGAACTGCTCTGTAAAGTTAATAAGCTTCTTTACAGGATCTACCAATAAATTTACATATAACAGGAAGGTCAAAAGATCTCCGACATTTATAATCTTCTTAGCTATAAATAAGCCCCCTCCGGCTATAACCGCAACATTAATTAAGGCTGTAAATAAAGTGAGTCCCGAATGGAATATTCCCATATTTAAGTAGCTGTTGCGTTTACTGTCTATAAATTTATTGTTGCCTTCCTTAAACTTGCTCATTTCTACAGCTTCATTGGCAAAAGATTTTACAACTCTGATTCCCGATAGGTTGTCCTCAATCTGGGCATTAATATCTGCAATCTTTTCCCTATTTCTTTTAAAGGCCCGTCTCATTCTTCCTCTCATAAACAAGGCAAAGACTAACATAAGAGGAATAAAAGAAAATACTAAAAGAGTCAAAGGCAGATTAATATTTATTAAGATGAAAAAGGCCCCTATAAATTTAATAGAAGATATAATAATATCCTCAGGTCCATGATGGCATAGTTCTGTTACATCAAATAAATCATTGGTTATTCTAGTCATCAGCTGACCAATCTTTTGATTATCATAAAAACTAAAAGATAGCTTCTGAAAATGTTCAAAGATGTCATTACGCATATCATATTCCATCTTGGCACCCATCATATGACCTTTATAGGCTGTAAAGAAAGTACTTAAAAATTCAATGGCTGCCAAAGCTAACATGACAAAAAGCAATTTCATAATTATTGGTGCAGACTCTGAAATATCGTACTTTACCAAAATCTCATTTGTAATATATCTGACTATCATAGGATAAATCAATGAAATTGACGATGCAAGTAAGGCAAAGAACATATCTGCCATAAATAAGCCAAGATATGGTTTATAATAAGACAAAAACTTCTTCGTCTTTTTATTCATTCTGTATTCTCCTGTCTAAGATCTGTCAAAGACAGCTACTACAGCCTCTTTGACAAATCGTACATGTACTGGTTAATATCCTTGGTCATAGCTAGGGCTTCTGCTATATCATAATCTACAAATTCGCCCTTTACATGAGCTACCACACGATTACTTGCCCCTTTACGAAGCAGGTCTACCGCTTTTGCTCCCATAGCTGCTGCATATACCCTATCCCTAGCTGTGGGACTTCCGCCTCTTTGGGCATGGCCAATAATGGTTGCCCTAGTTTCCATTCCTGTGGCTTTTTCAATTCTTTCAGCCATAGCATGGGAATCACCTATGCCTTCTGCATTAATAATAATATAGTGTTTCTTACCTGTCTCTCTTCTACGGTTAATTTTATCAATTATATGTTGCTCATCATAATCATAACGCTCTGGAATTAGGATATCCTCGGCACCATTAGCTATACCACACCAAAGGGCAATAAATCCCGCATGCCTGCCCATAACCTCAATAATACTGCATCTTTCATGGGAAGTAGATGTATCTCTTACCTTGTCCACTGTCTGAATGGCTGTATTAACTGCTGTATCAAAACCAATGGTGTAATCGGTACATGCAATATCAAGGTCTATTGTTCCCGGAACACCTACAGTATTAATACCATGCTTAGCTAGGTCAGCGGCTCCCCGAAATGATCCGTCTCCTCCTATTACTACAAGACCCTCTATACCATGCTTTTTACATACCTGTGCCGCTTTTTCTACAACTTCAGGCTTTACGAATTCAGGACAACGGGCCGTATGCAAAATGGTACCGCCCCGATTAATAATATCCGAAACACTTTTATATTCCATATCATAGATATCTTCTTCTAGCAGTCCCAAAAATCCTCTTCGTATACCTTTGACTTTTATACCTTCCTTTAATGCAGTTCTGACAACCGCCCGGATTGCGGCATTCATTCCGGGGGCATCTCCTCCACTGGTTAAAACACCGATAACATTTACTTTGTTGTCCATACTTACCTCCACTTTCTATATTAAACTGTATTCTAATTTATTTTTGCCACTGAATCAAGCTGTTTTTCTACAATTCTCACATTATTTTCCGTAAAAACCTCTTTTAGTTTTGTAATAAGTTCATCTTTGGCACTGACATTTTTACTTTTTGGAAGCCGTTTCATAATTTTTTCTGCTTCACAGTAGATAATAACAGAATCATTTCCGTCATATCCATCCAGTATACTATATAGTTCTAGTTCACTTTTCTTATAATCTGAATGATTTCTAAACCTAAGCCAAATCTCTTTTGGTAATTCATTAAAGGGAATAATTTCTTGACATATCAGCTTAGCATCTTTATCTTCTTCAGTGGTTACCCTTCCTCGGATAAATACCTTGGCATCAATATCTAGTATATGCTTATACCTGTCAAAATCCCTGGGAAATACAATAACTTCCACGGTGCCAAACATATCTTCCAAGGTAATAAAGGCCATAATACTGTTGGTTCTGGTGGTTTTAATTGTTTTTGATGTAATCATGCCACCTAAGGTATGAAAACTTCCGTCCTCTACTTTTGCTTTTCCTATCTCTTCATCTAAAATAAAATCATAGGAATAAGCTGTTACATTCTTTTTTAGACTATCCATATAATCATCTAAAGGATGTCCGCTAATATAAATACCTAAGACTTCTTTTTCAAAGGCCAGTATCTCTTCTTTACTATATTCTTCTACATTGGGCATATTAAAATCAAATTCTTGCTTAACTTCTTCTCCTGCAAAGTCAAATAAATTTAACTGTCCCGTAAGATTTCTCTTTTTATCTTCAGCCACTTGATCAAGTATCTGAATATAGCTCATCATCAACTGGCGTCTGTTACTATGAAGATTACTAAAAACTCCTGCTTTAATAAAGCTTTCAACAGTTCTTTTATTGACCTCTTTACCGGATAGGCGGCTTGCAAAATCCTTTAGACTAGTATAAGGCCCCCCGGCCTCTCTTTCTGCTACAATTGACTCAATTACAGGTCTGCCTACTCCCTTTATTGCAGCCAAGGAATAGCGGATTGCACCCTTATGTACTGTAAAGACCGCATCTCCTTCATTGATATCCGGAGGAAGAATATCAATATCCATCTGCCTACAGTTATAAATATACTGTGATACTTTAGCCGGATTATCTATAACTGATGTCATTAAAGCAGCCATAAACTCCACCGGATAATATCGTTTTAAATAAGCTGTTTGATAGGATATAACAGCATAGGCTGCCGCATGGGATTTATTAAAGGCATACTTTGCAAAATCCAGCATTTCATCAAAAATATGGTTTGCAACCGATTCAGGTATACCGTTTTTTATACATCCCGGTATATTGTCCTCTTCATTGCCATAAATAAAAGTCTGCCTTTCTTTTATCATGACATCTTCTTTCTTTTTGGACATAGCCCTACGAACTAAATCGCTTCGTCCATAACTGTATCCTGCCAAATCTCTTACTATCTGCATAACCTGTTCTTGATATACTATACAGCCATAGGTTGGAGCCAAAATATGCTCCAGCTGAGGACAATCATAAGTGATTTGACCGGTTTCATTTTTACCTTTAATATACTTTGGTATAAAATCCATGGGTCCCGGTCTATACAAGGCAATACCGGCTATGACATCTTCTAAGCTGCGGGGCTTTAATTCTTTCATAAAGCTCTTCATACCGCTACTTTCTAACTGAAAGATTCCTTCTGTTTTACCGGATCCGATTAACTCATATACTTTATCGTCATTATAATCTATCTTGTTTATATCAAATTTATCACTTATATCTGTATTTTTATTAACTAAAGCTACGGCATTTTGAATTACTGTCAAGGTACGAAGGCCTAAAAAGTCCATTTTCAACAAGCCCAACTCTTCTAAAGTTACCATGGTAAATTGAGTTGTTATGGAATCATCGGAAGAACGGGTTAAGGGCACATATTCAACTATACTGTCTTTACCGATAACGACACCGGCAGCATGCATTGATGTGTGCCTTGGCAGACCTTCTAGTCTTTTTGACATATCAATCAGCCTTTTTATATCTTCATCCTCTTCATAAAGCCGGCTAAGGTCCGGATTAAGTTTTAAGGCTTTTTCAATGGTTATTCCGATTTCATTGGGAATCATCTTGGCCACAGTATCAACTTGTGAATACGGAAGATCAAGTGCTCTTCCCACATCACGAATTACAGCTCTGGCTGCCATGGTACCGAAGGTTACAATCTGGGCTACTTTATCTTTGCCGTATTTTTCTGTAACATAGTCTATAACTTCCTGTCTTCTTTCAAAACAAAAGTCAATATCTATATCCGGCATAGTTAAACGCTCAGGATTTAAGAACCGTTCAAAAAGCAAATTATATTTTATAGGATCAATATCGGTTATTTTTAAGGCATAAGCAACAATGGAACCTGCGGCACTACCCCGACCTGGCCCTACCATAATTCCATGGTCTTTTGCATATTTGATAAAGTCCCATACGATAAGGAAGTAGTCTACAAATCCCATATTGTTTATGGTTTTAAGTTCATAATCTAAGCGTTCCCATAATTCTTCGTCAACTGTGCCATATCTATCCTTCATGCCTTCCTTGCAAAGATGTTTTAAATATTCAAATGATGTATAAGGGGCCGGTACAGGATAGACCGGTAATTTATATTCCCCAAAGGTGATGGTTACATTACAGCGTTTTGCTATTTCATATGTATTTTCAACAGCCTCTTTGGCATAGGGGAATATTTCAAGCATCTCTTGGGGAGATTTAAGATAATACTGTCCTCCCTCATAGCGCATACGATTTTCATCGGTAACCTTTTTCTGAGTCTGAATACAAAGCAGAACATCATGGGAATCTGCATCTTCGGCATAAGTATAGTGAACGTCATTGGTTGCCACAAGTTTTATCCCAGTCTCATTGGATATTCTAATCAGTCCTTGATTAACCGTCCTTTGCTCAGGTATTCCATGATCCTGAAGTTCAAGAAAGAAATTATCCTTTCCGAAAATCTCCCTATATTTAAGTGCCGCATCCTTTGCTTCCTTATAAAAACCCCTTCTTAGATATCCCGGAATTTCTCCCCCAAGGCAGGCACTAAGGGCAATTATCCCTTGGCTATAGCGGCTTAGGATTTCTTTATCAATCCTAGGTTTATAATAAAAGCCTTCTAAAAAACCTATGGATACAATCTTCATCAAGTTTTGATAGCCTATATTGTTTTCAGCTAAAAGAACCATATGATGATAGCGATCCTCTGAAGCCCCCGGCTCCCTATCAAATCTGGAATTTGGAGCAACATAGACCTCACAACCTATGATTGGCTTAATATTCTCAGAAAGGCAGGCTTTATAAAAATCAATAACACCATACATGACACCATGATCAGTAATAGCAAGGCTATCCATACCAAGTTCCTTAGCCCTAAGCACCATCTCCTTGATTTTTCCTGAACCATCAAGCAGCGAGTACTGTGTATGGAGATGTAAATGGGTAAAACTCATGGTAATCCACCTTTCTTAAAAATCAAAAAATAATATAATAATAGCTTATGTTACATTTCATTTGTTTATATGTCGGTATAAATATTATAATACATCTAACAAACATATGGTAGTAACAATTAATACTCATTACAGAAAAATTAATAAGGAACCCCGCTATATATGGGGTTCCTTACTTATTTACCAGTTTCTAGCCGGTCTTTCCGGATCTATTACTTCTTCTACACTAAATAAATCTGCTAACCGTTCAGGAAATTGGAGCATTGCTTGTCCGTCTAATGGTCGTCTTGTCATTCTTACATAGTCATTCTTAACATGCATCCATGGCTTTGAATATACTCCGCAGTAAAAATCAAAGCCTACCTCCTTAAGGAAATGATACTTGTCACTTTCATAATGGCCTATTGTGGTTTCTATATCTACACCAAAGGGGAAGATTAATATGTCAGTGGGACCGATTAAGGGAGCTACTTCATCAAGCCAGCGTGTAATGTCAGTTTTCACAAACTCATAGCTTTTCTCTCCCATATTCTTATGTCCCCAACTATGGCAAGCAAATTCCCAGCCATTTTCCTTTAGCACCCTTGCCACTTCCTTGACTGTTTCCTTATCTTGTTCATAGGTGGGTGAAGTAGGATCATTGGTTCTATATCCTAAGGCACCTTCATATCCGGTAAGAGCAAGAATACCCTTGGCACCTTTATAAGAGAAATCAGGGTGTTCTTCCACAAAGGCATCCAAAATAGGAACTATATCAAAAGGTCCCTGTACCACACTGCCGTCATCTAGAATCATTTCACAGGTTGGCTTGCCGTCCTCATCGATAACTATCCTAGAAGCAAATCCGTCTCCATCCATATACTCATAATAGTTAACATCGTCCTGAGATAAAACAAAAGGCTTTTTCCCCGGGGGAAGGTATATCTCGGCTTCCACATACTTAGTCTTTCCATTTTCATCGGTCACTTTTTTTACCAGATCATGAATACTTACCAGTACATATCCGTCTTGGTACATTTTCTCCATCATCTTTTCAAACTCGTATATAGTTGTCATATACATATTATATCCGACAGAATCGTAGTCCCCGTCAAAAGCCTTACTATTATCGGCAATTAGAGAATGAAAGAAAATATGGTTAACTTGTGTAACTGAAGTATAAGCTCCACCGTATAATACCAATTTGGACTTTTCAGCCTCTAACTCATTAACTGCATCTACTAAGGCAGTATACACTGAATAATCTCCTGCCTCACCTTGATAACTTTTAATTAACTCAATAGCCCCATCATAATCATAGCTTAAGGCCATCCTTTTGGCTTTTTCAATTATTTCATTCCTTTCAGCAATTTCCTGCTGAAGTCTTTCTTGTTCCCTAAGAGCCTCTTCTTCCTCGGGAGTAAGCTTATTTTTACCATTATTGTCATCTTGCTCATCCTCAGTGGTAATATTCCCGGGATTGTTATTATTTCTTCTAGTCTTAGATATTATATAGTAAGATCCTGCTAACAAAGACAAGAGTAATATTTCAAATAAAAGTATGGTTCCCATTCTTTTGATAGATCTCTTTTTCTTTGGTCTTATTCTTCTTCCTTCCACCAAATACACCTCTTTCAACTTTCTACTATGTATTATCTCACTTATACATATTTTATAGCTTGGTAATTTTTTTTATACTAATGACTTTAAGGCAAACCACAGGTTGTTGACATTATACCACAGATTTATTACATTTTCTTTATTTTTTCTTAACTTTTATATTATTTTTCATAAAAAAAAGAAGCATCCCAAAGATTTTTTATTTTATCTCTTTGTGATAGCTCCTTGTCTGTAGATTACTTGCTGCTTAAATATTTTTCAATGTTTTTTATTGCCTCTTCTTCATCGGGACCCTCTGCCGTTACAAAGACTTTTTCCCCAGAGGCAAGACCAAGACTCATCATGCCCATAATACTTTTTGCATTAATTTTTTTTTCATCACATTCAACAAAGATACTACTTTCATACTGACTGGCAACTTGAACCAGTAATGCGACAGGTCTGGCTTCTAAGCCATTAGGAATATTAATTACTATTTCCTTTCTTATCATTTATGTTTTCCTCCTTATGCTCCCGAAAATATTCCGCAATCATGCTTAATTTTCGTAATCTATGGTTAACACCGGATTTACTAATTGGCGGTGACAACATAGTACCTAATTCTTTTAAAGAGGCTTCAGGATATTCAACCCTAAGTTTGGCTATTTCTTCAAGTCCTTTAGCCAGGTTACCAAAGCCAACATTATCTCTAATATATAAAATATCATCTATATGTTTTGTGGCTGCGGTTACAGTCTTACTGATATTGGCTGCTTCACAATTTACCTGCCTATTAACCTGGTTACGCATCTCTTTAAGAATCCGTACATTTTCAAGATCCATTAATGCAACATGGGCTTCCATAACATTTAGTAAATCTACAATCTGGGATCCTTCTTTGATATAGACTACAAAATTTCTTTTTCTTTGAATGATTTTTGCGTCTATAGAAAATGTACATATAACATCTTTTAGCATTTCAGCCTTTAAGATGTCATCCGTGACAAATTCCAAATGATATGATTTTTTTGGATTACTCATTGAACCCGATAAAAGAAATGCACCACGAATAAATGCCCTCTTACAGCAGGTATTTTGAACAACTAATTGACCCGGACTTTGAATTTTGCCATCCTCTGCCTCTGCAGGATTTTGTTTCGTAGCCTGAAGAATACGGGATACCATTTCCTTATTCTTAACAATAATTATATATGTTTGACTGTCCTTACTGTTTAGATTTTGCTTAACTGAGACATCAATACTTATATTAAATGTTTTTTTAAGTAATGTAAAGTACTTTCTTGCAACTGTCAAGTTTTCCGTTTGAAGTTTTAAATATAAATTAGATTTATCTTGTATTAATAGTCCACCGAAAGCATGAATAGCTGCAATTTCCGCAAGCCTGCAATGCCTGGCATCACTGATTTGACCGGCCAGTTCTTCTTTAACCTTTTTTGAAAACGACATCTTTCATCCGCACCTTCAATATCTTTACTAATCTTTTTCTATATCCCTATGCTCTGTTTTTATTCCATATCCCAAACCGGCCATTCTTTTTGAAATCTCATTATTTAGTGTAACTGAACGGTGCTTACCTCCGGTACATCCTATTGCCACTACCAGCTGGTTTTTTCCTTCGGATATGTAATGGGGAATCAAAAAAGTAAGCATATCCTCTAATTTATCTAAAAATTGCCCGGAAGCCTCTGAATTCATTACAAAATTACTTACCTGAGAATCCATACCTGTTTTATGTTTTAGCTCCGGTATATAAAATGGATTAGGTAAAAATCTAACATCAAATACCAAATCCGCATCGGAAGGTATACCATACTTAAATCCAAAGGATAGCATCATAATCATAAAATTCTTAAACTGCTTATCTTCTACATATATTTTATCAATATGGGCCTTCAGCTCCCTAATAAGCAAATGGCTGGTATCAATAATAACATCTGCCTTCTTACGAAGAAATTCTAGCCTTTCCCGTTCCAGTTCTATTCCTTTGTCCACCCTGCCTGTTTGGGAAAGAGGATGTAGTCTTCTGGTCTCCTTATAGCGCTTGATTAATACTTCAGCTGAACAGTCCAAAAACAAAATTTCATAGGGATATCCGGCTTTTTTCATATCATTAAGGATCTCATCTAGTTCCTCTAGATATTGTCCGCTTCTTATATCCAATCCCAAGGCTACCTTGTTATGATGTCCATGCATAATTAATTTTACAAATTTTTTTACAAGCTTTATAGGAAGATTATCTACGCAGAAAAATCCTGTATCCTCCAACATTTTCAATACGGAGCTTTTTCCGGCTCCTGACATACCTGTTACAATTACAAATCTCATAGATCTCCAGGCCTTTCTTTAGTCCATATCAAAGTTACCTAAAAATTTCACCTCAGGCTCAAGCCGCACCCCAAACTTTTCATAAACAATGCGGCTAACATCCTTAATTAAGGCCATAAAATCTTTTGCTGAGGCATTATCCTTATTAATTAAAAATCCACAATGCTTTTCTGACACTGCAGCTCCGCCAATCTGATATCCTTTTAGGCCGGCATCGGAAATTAATTTACCGGCAAAATACCCTTGGGGACGTTTAAATGTACTACCTGCACTAAATTGATCTAAGGGCTGTTTCAAGCGTCTTTGAGAATTAAGCTCATGGATTTTGTCCCAAATCTGCTGCTTATCTCCCTTGTTAAATTTCATAACAGCCTCCAGCAGACAAAGATTATTCTTCTGTAAGATACTGCTTCTGTATCCCAGCTTCAATCCTTCATTATCTAAGGTAAAAATTTCTCCCTCAGAATCCATAACCTTAGCAGAAAGTAAGCATTGTTTCATTTCTCCCCCGTATGCTCCTGCATTCATAGTTACGGCACCTCCAAGGGTTCCGGGAATACCCGCTGCAAATTCAAATCCGGTTAATTCCTCCCTGGCTATAACACTTGAAAGCTTGGACAAAAGTACTCCTGCTTGGGCATGGACCGTATTATCATCATTTACTACAACATCAGAGAAGTTGCTTGCAAGTTTAATTATTAAGCCCCGATATCCCATGTCAGAAACTAACAGATTGCTGCCGTTACCCATAATATAATAAGGAATATTATGAGTCTTACATAATAATACCACCTGCCTAATCTCATCAACACAAGAGGGAAAAACCATATAATCTGCTTCTCCTCCTATACGAAGAGATGTATGCTGGGACATGGGCTCCTTTATTTTAATCTGTTCCTTTTTTAATATTTTATATAATTCTTTTAATAATAAATCCTCCAAATGATACCTCCATTAGCTATCATACAATACTTCTAATTCTTATTCAACTATCAGACATCCGATGACAATATCAGTCTGGCACATCCATACATGCCTGCATCATTTCCTAAGGAAGCTATTATAAACACCCTGTCCTTTAAAGCATCCATTACATTAGGAATATAATGCTTTTTAATATGGTCAATTAATATATCACCGGCTTTAGATACCCCGCCTCCTATAACAAATGCCTCCGGATCTAGGGTTTGTGCAACTTGAGCTAAGGCAATTCCTAAGTATCTGCAAGCCTCATCCACCACCTTTAAGGCCAGTTCATCTCCTTCTTTAGCCATATCAAAGACAGTTTTAGCCGAAATATCATCTAGATTAGGCATGTATTTTTTGGCAATCCTTACAATACCCGTAGCGGAAGCGTATTGCTCAAGGCAACCTTTCTTTCCGCAGCCGCAGCTTGATGTTTCATTATAATCTACGGGAAGGTGTCCTATTTCTCCTCCTGCACCGCCGCTGCCTGCCACAATCTTGCCCTTATAAATAATTCCTCCTCCGACACCGGTTCCTAAGGTTACCATTACCATACTGTCAAAACCTTTTCCGCTTCCCATCCATTGTTCCCCAAGGGCAGCTACATTGGCATCATTACCTGCCTTTACCTTAAGACCGGTCATCTTGGACATTTCTTCTTCTATATTAAAATGTCCTATTCCAAGATTAGGAAGTTCCAATACCTCTCCGTTATCCTTAACCGGACCCGGTATCCCTACACCAATACCTATTACTTCCTCTTTTGAAATAGCCTTTTCTTCTAATTTACTTTCGATAAAAGCGGCTGCATCCCTTAAAACATCCTTGCCGTCTTCGGTTCTTTTTGTGGCAATAACCCACTTATCTAACATAACTCCGTCACTATTAAATAATCCTACTTTAATGCCTGTTCCCCCGATGTCAACACCAAAACAATATTTCACAACATCATCCTCCATAAGTATCTTAATTATTTTTTAGTGCTGTTTCTTATCTTATTAGTAACCCTTTGATATAATTCTTGGGCTGCATTATATCCCATCTTCTTTTGTCTATGGTTTACCGCTGCAGATTCACAGATAATGGCCAGATTCCTGCCGGGACGGATAGGAATCGAATAACAGACAACCTTATTACCTAAAATTTCAATATGCTGCTCATCTAGACCAAATCTGTCATAGTCTTTGTCCCTGCTCCATTCTTCTAACTTAATAACAAGATCAATACCCTGTGTGTTTTTTACACTTTCTACACCAAACAAGGTTTTCACATCAATAATTCCTATGCCCCTAAGTTCTATAAAATGTCTGGTAATATCAGGAGCTGTTCCGATAAGGGTTTCATCACTGACCTTTTTAATCTCCACCACATCATCGGCAACCAAACGGTGACCTCTTTTAATCAACTCAAGGGCAGCCTCACTTTTTCCGATGCCGCTTTCACCGGTTATCAGTATACCTTCTCCATATACATCTACTAAAACACCATGAATAGAAATTCTTGGAGCCAGTTCTACATTTAGCCATCTTATTACTTCAGCCATAAAGGATGAAGTGGTTTTAGCCGATCTTAAAATAGGCACTTCCTTTTCGGTAGCTATCTTTATCAGCTCATCGCTTACCTCAATATTTCTGCAAAAAACAATACAAGGCACCTTATAGTCCATAAGCTTACTCATAATTTCATTACGTTTCTCTAGGCTTACGGTCTGCATATAAGCATGTTCTACATAACCGATTATTTGAACCCGCTCAGAATCAAAGTGATCAAAAAATCCCGCCAGCTGCAAAGCAGGCCTGTTTACATCCGGCTGAGATATTTTTATTCTCTTAATATCTATATCGGGAGTACAATTTTCCAAATTCATCTTCTCAATCAATTGAACCAAATCGACTGTATACACCCCTTCAACCTCTCTTTCTGTTTGTAAATAATTCCTAACTTTTAACCTCAAATTTGTATAACCTGCACACATTCTAACATAAATTATACTTCAATGTAAATGCTTATTGTGTTTTAGGCTTATGAAAGAAGTTATAGACTTCTTCTGCAGCGGCCCTATTCATAGAAGGAACCTTCATCAATTCTTCAATGTCGGCATTTTTTATAGAATCTAAGGTCTGAAAATGCTTCATAAGCGCCCTTCTTCTGGTTGGCCCAATACCCTTAATATCATCCAAGATGGAATGAACCTGCTGCTTTTTACGAAGACTCCTATGATATTCTATGGCAAAACGGTGTGTCTCATCCTGAATTCTTGTTATCAACTTAAATAACTCGTTGCTTTTGTCAATGGGAAGTTCACGGTTACGGTAATATATTCCTCTGGTTCGGTGATTATCATCCTTTACCATACCACATACGGCTATATCAAGTTTTAACTCATCTAAAACCCGTAAGGCCACATTTACCTGTCCCTTACCTCCATCCATTAAAATTAAATCTGGATATTTAGTAAAACTTCCATATGATTCATCTAAGTTCTTCTCCTTCATTTCCTCCAATTCCCGCATACCATGGGTAAATCTTCTGGTCAGCATTTCATACATGGCTCCGTAATCATCGGATCCTTCAATAGATTTAATCTTAAATTTCCTATAGTCGGACTTTTTAGGCTTTCCCTGTTCAAATACAACCATAGAACCTACCGGCGCAAATCCTGCCGTGTTGGATATATCAAAAGATTCTATCCTAGATATCTGGCTAAGATCCAGATAATCAGCCAGTTCCTTAAGAGCACCGGTTGTTCTTGCTTCTTCTCTTTTAAGTTTTTCGGCATCTTTATTAAGAATAAGGATGGCATTCTTTTTGGCCAGTTCAACCAACTTTTCCTTCTCACCTTTTTTAGGTACCCTTATATATACTTTCTGTCCCCTTTTTTCACTTAACCAGCGACTAAGAATATCACTTTCCTCCGGTTCTGTTTCTAAAAAGATTTCTTTGGGAATATAAGGAGTTCCGGCATAGAATTGTTTGATAAAACTGGTGATTACCCCACTGTCTGATTCATCTTCAACACCGGTCAGATAAAAATGATCCCTTCCTATCAGTTTTCCGCCCCGGATAAAGAAGGTTTGAACCACAGCCTCATCCTTATTTCTGGCAAAGGCTATAATATCCCGGTCTGCCTGATCGGTATAGGTAATCTTTTGCTTATTCATAATCTGTCTAACACTTCCCAAAAGATCCCTCATGGTTGCGGCTTTTTCATATTCCATCTTAGCTGCCGCTTCATGCATCCTATCTTCCAACATCTTTACCACAGGATTATAATTACCACTTAAAAATTGAATAACTTGCTCTATATTTTTACCGTACTCCTCCTTGGATATAAAACCTTGGCAGGGAGCATCACATTGCCCCATATAATAATAGAGGCAGGGTCTCTCCTTACCGATATCCCGAGGAAGATTTCTGTTACAGGTCCTAATCTTATAGATCTTTCTAAGAAGCTCTAAGATATCCTTTACCGCTCCGGAACTGGTATAGGGACCAAAATATTTAGACTTATCCCTCTTCATCTGCCTAGAAAATAGGACTCTGGGATAATCTTCTGAAACGGTTACACGGATATATGGGTAGGTCTTATCATCCTTAAGCATGGTATTATATTTTGGCCTGTGTTCCTTAATCAGATTACATTCCAGTACCAAGGCTTCTACTTCCGAATCCGTAACTATATATTCAAAATGGTCAATATTCTCAACCATACGTTTTATCTTGACAGTGTGATTGCGACTGTTTTGAAAATACTGCCTTACTCTGTTTTTAAGAACAATAGCCTTTCCCACATAAATTATATTATCAGCTTTATCTTTCATAATATATACTCCCGGCTTATCGGGAAGCATTTTTAGTTCTTCTTCTATATTAAACATATGGATATAATCACTCCCATTCGTCTTTATTTTATATAAGATAATAGCTAAATGCAACCAAATATATAATGAAAAATGGCCTGCCCATCCTTATGGAATAGGCAGACCTATCTTCCTATAAATAATCTGATTAATTATACTTTTGCACTTAGCAGGCTATTCTACAGTCGTATCATCTTTATCAGCTTCTGAAATGCTTTTTTCTACCGAATTATTATTTAAATCAATTTTATCAGTTTCTGATACACTTTCTTCCTTAGTATTATCTTCAGCTTCATTTACCTTTGATGGTATCTCTTCCTTGCTGACATCATCCCTAACATCATCTTTCTTTTGGTCTGTATCAGCCTTTATAAGATCCTCGCCCTTAACTTCACGATAAAGATTCATAAATTCTTCACCGGTTATGGTTTCTTTGGCTATAAGGTATTCTGCAATCTTATCTAATACTTCACGATTCTGGGAAAGTAACATCTTTGCTCTATCATAACATTCCTTAAGGATTTTCATTACTTCCTTATCAATCTCTCCGGCAGTTTGATCACTGCAATTTAGAACCGGTCTTCCGTCTAGATACCTGTTTTCTATGGACTCTAGTCCCATAAGGCCGAATTTGTCAGACATACCATACTGAGTAACCATAGACCTTGCCAGGGCAGTTGCCTGCTCAATATCATTGGAGGCACCGGTAGTAACTGAGCCAAATACCAATTCTTCCGCCGCCCTTCCTCCAAAGAAGGTAACAATTCTGGTAAGCATTTCATCCTTACTCATAAGGTATTTTTCTTCTTCAGGTACCTGCATAACATAGCCTAAAGATCCCATTGTTCTAGGTACAATAGTAATCTTTTGTACAGGCTCTGAATGCTTTTCAAGGGCTGTAACCAAGGCGTGGCCTACCTCATGATATGCTACAATTCGTTTTTCTTCCTTACTTAAAATCCTATCTTTCTTTTCTTTACCTGCTATAACCACTTCCACAGATTCAAATAAATCTTCCTGGGTTACTACGGTACGTCCTTGCTTTACGGCAAGAATCGCAGCTTCATTGATCATATTGGCAAGATCAGAACCCACCGCACCGCTGGTAGCCCTGGCTATAGCTTCTAAATCTACAGAATCATGCATAAGTACGTTCTTAGCATGAACTTTTAATATATCTATTCTACCCTTTAAATCCGGTTTATCAACTATAATACGACGGTCAAATCTTCCGGGACGAAGAAGGGCCTTATCAAGTACCTCCGGTCGGTTAGTTGCACCAAGGACAACCAAACCTTTTGAGGAATCAAAACCATCCATATTGGCAAGGAGCTGGTTTAAGGTCTGTTCCCTTTCGTCATTACCATAATGGCCATCCCTGCTTTTACCGATTGCATCAATTTCATCAATAAAAATAATACAAGGAGCCGAGTCTTGAGCCTGCTTAAATAGATCCCTTACCCTAGAAGCACCTACACCGACAAACATTTCCACAAAGTCAGATCCAGATAAAGAGAAAAAGGGAACTTTAGCTTCACCGGCTACCGCCTTAGCAAGAAGGGTTTTACCTGTTCCGGGAGGTCCTACCAGCAAGGCACCTTTGGGAAGCTTAGCACCGATACGGGTATACTTTGCGGGATTATGAAGAAAATCTACAATCTCAGTAAGAGATTCTTTTGCTTCTTCTTGACCTGCCACATCCTTAAAAGTAACACCGGTGGTCTTTTCCACATATACTTTAGCATTACTTTTTCCTATGCCCATAACACCGCCGCTGTTCTTTGATATGGCCTTAAAGAGAAACCACATTACTATATAAATAAGTATAAAGGGAAGCAACATAGACAATATAGTTTCAAATATAGTGGTCTTGTTATTTACAGGCTTCCGATTATATTCAAGTCCGTCTCGTTTGTAAGCCTCATACAACTTATCATATAACTCTTGGTCATATAAATTACCGGTATAGTAAGTTATATCGTAATTGTTAGGTTGTTCCTTAGGGACAAACTTGATTTTGTCATCAACGAAAAAAACCTCTTTTAACTGATCATTTTCAAGCATATAGATAAATTCATTATAGGCCTTTTCAATATTGGTGCTTTCCTCTATTTGCCTTTGTACAAAGGAAATCATATACCAGAGAAATAAAGCAGATAGCAAAGTAATAATTATAAAGCTTTTATTTGGTAAACCATTTTTGTTCTGCTTGTTGTCATTTTTATTTTCCATTAAATCCTCCATCTTCTATTTTCATGCAAATCTATAAAAAATTATAAGATTCAAACATTCTTTCACAATATATCTCATTATACTTATTGTATCATTATAAATCAATAAAATTGTTCTAAAAATTCTGTGACCAAACTGTGTTCACCGGGAAAATAATAAAATGGAAATACAATTTATGTATACTTATAAGAAAATGCAGTCTTTAAATGACTGCATTTTTTTATTCTTCGATATTGGGGTGAATGCTTGATCCATCGGATAAGGAGGTTAAAAAAGTAATAAAGGAACCGATAAATATAAATATATCAGCCAGATTGAAAACAATATTTTTAATAGGTTTTATGTTTATGGTGAAATAATCTATAACATAACCTCTCTTAAAACGATCTAAAACATTACTGGCTGCACCCCCTAGACATAGGGATAGGCCTAGCTTTTTCATAGACTTATGCTTACCTGGAATAATTATTACATAAGCCAAAGCTAAAACACCAAAGACTATGGCTGTTACCTTTTTAACCAGTTCCTTCTTATTATCCAGAAAATTTAGGCAAAATCCACTGTTATATTGCTTCTTTATGGTGACTTTGCCATTAAAAATATCTTTCCTTTTACCCATATGGAACTTATCTTCAATGTAATTTTTTATATTCCAATCCAGTAAAAATACAAATAGTGCAATTAGGAAAAATATCATATAAAGCCCTCCTTTATAACCGAATCTAACTAACATAAGTATCAACAGAATTAAATATTTTTAGACCAAGATACATAACTTTCTGTTAATTTTATTCCCATATCATTTCTTATATTCTGAAAAGAAGGATAGTGGACACAGAAGCTTTCCTTTTTAGACAAATTACGCAATCTTTCACCCAGCCAAATATAATCCGGATCATATATAAGATCCACTCTGCCACTGGCAAATATATCTTTTATATTAGCAAAAGCACATGCCAACATTATAACATTTAAATCACTTTCGTATACGGTTATATTAGACCTAGGGCTTATGGCAAGAAGCTCCCGAATATGATATCCAAAACCAAGCCCGTACAGAATATATCTACTGGCTTCTTTTTTATACCAATGTTTTGCCAGCATAAGAGCTTCAAATGTTATCCTGCCGTTAGTATGAAAATAAAACTGGCTATTATTATTCTCAGCCACAAGAGTCATTAAACCACCAAAGCTAAACTCCACTCTGTAACCTTCTTTAAGTAGTAACTGTGGGTCCATGGGATAATCTATTAACCTATCAATACCGACACTATGTTTAATAAGCCAGTTAAGATTTTCCTGGTACCGGTCTTTATCAAAGGCTATCTCCTCCTTGCCAATAATATGCTCCTGAACCTTGTTTATGAAGCTTATTAGCTTAATTTCTAGCAAATCTGCAAGAAGGATGTAGTCTTTCCTTTTATAAGAATCTAGGATAGAACTTAACATTCCCAATACAGAATCTGTTGATACCAAGTTAAAATACTCACTATCAGTTATAATTGCTTCAATAGAATTATTTATTAAATCCATGGAATCCGCAACTATTCCTAGGGCTAAATCATGCTGCTGCTTTCTAAAATAGCAGACAGCCCTATCTAATTGTTGAAGCAGGCTTATATTTTGTTCAAAAATAAATTTTATTTTTTCAGTCAAATAAGGTCACCCCTAATATTTATACTAAGAAATGTGTTGGGATGTAATCTGAATACATCTATATCTTACAACCTTCTTAGTATCCGAATTAATCTCATATACTGTCAGATATTTACCTGCTGAAACAGTTATATCTTGATCTTGTACGAATCCTATACCATCATTAATAACATTTTCTATATGAAGCCCTTCTACCTTAGTATCTGTTATAGTATATACCAATTGATTACCTTGGCGAATGGAACTTATCACCCTAACAGATGTGCTACCTGTCGTTTTACCTTTAGTAATTGTAGTTGTTAATGCAGTAGCAGGGGTTGGATTTTGTATTGCTAGTTTTACAGATGTTTTGTCTAGGGTACCATTTTCAAAAGTAATATTAAGAGCTCTGCTATAGCTGTTAGGCATACTATTTAAAGTGTTTACATCTAGGGAAACTTTCATGGTATATTCCACATTAGGATCTGTGGCTTCTATCTTATCCGGTGTGCAGGTAAAATTCAGTTCCCTGCTGCCATACTTGATGGATTTAATCTTAGTTTCAAAAGGAAGCTTTCCGATTTTATTTAGCCTAATATTAAAGGAAATCTCTTCTGTAATTCCCTTTACGAAAGTAAAACTCTTTTCATCAATCTTAGGTCCCGTAGGATATTCTACCTTGTATTTTAAATAGGTTGATGCTAATTCAAAATCCACCGCAGGGGTAGTTTTGGTGGCAGCCTTTGACTTAATTTCTTTCTGCCTAATATATAAATGACTTCCTTCAGGGGCCCTGCTGGCAAGTATTCTGACAGCCGAACTTTTTGATATAGTAGTCCAAGATGCTCTGCTGATATCAAAATTTTCACCGGGCTTTACTATGCTGTACTGATATGGATTATCCTTTGAGGCAGAAGGAATGGTAACTGATATACTGGCGGAACTGTTATAGGATATGTAGATATTAGGGTCTGCCTCATCGGTACTTGCCACAGTATCTTCTATTATCTGTCCGCTTAAGACTCTTTGTTCTTTAAGTGATATTTCAGATATTTTTGAAGCAGCTCTATTTGCCGTAGCATAATCCCTTACCTCTATAAGCATGGCAGGGAATCTAGTCTCCGGTGTTAATCCGTCCATGCCGTTCTTTAAAATATCAGCTAAAGCCAGCTCCCTTATGGATTTATTGGTAACTTTAACCCAGGAGCCGGTTTTCCCATCATAGGTAACACGGTATTCCTTACCATACTTAATCTGGGCTGTAAATTTTTCTCCGTTTACTCCTACTGTAGCGGGAGAGGCTTTCTTAGCAATCTTTAACCTAACTTCCTTGCTAACCCGTCTACCTTTAGTACCATCAGGATAATTTGTACCTTGGGTTACATCATTTTCGGCCTTAATTCTAAAATACAAGTCGGCACCTTTAACCTGCAGCTTTTCAAGCTGGGCAACCGTAAGAGTGGATGTATCTTTCCATGATCCGTTTTCACCTTTTTTCCACTCTAGGTCGTAATAATTTATAGGATCATCTCCTGTACCTGCAGAAGACATGATATTTAATAACTTTGCAATGTTATCTGATTTTTTAAGGCTGCTTATCTTATCATAACTGATGGAAACTTCTAGCCTTTTTGCCCTTGCTTTTAAAGTGACTCTTCTTTGAACATTGTCTTCACCTTTTATAACAATAACCTGATCGCTTGTAGGCGACACCCAAGAAAAATCGATAGATGTAGTATCATCCTCATTATCATCTGCAGGAATTACTTCCCATGAATTTCTTGCAGCTTCATTTTCAGTGGCAAAGTAAATTCTTGAATTGCCCTTATTGTTGACTATGATATTTTCTTCCTTATAATCTACTGTGTCTATGGTCACAGAAGATGCTCCGTAGGCTGTATCATTAGCTGGTAAAAAAAACAGGAGCAACATCATTACCAATGGAAAGATAATCTTTAAAACATTTTTGCAATATCTCATTTTATGCTACCTCCGTTTATTAATCCTATATCAATACAGTATATTATGTTCATCGTAGCAAGCCGTCATTGTATAACAATATTTTCCTCTTAATATATTTATCGGATATACCTTATAATTGCTTAACTAATATTCTATAATTTATTTTAAAGCTTGTTTGCTCTATCTTGATCAGCATCTCCACAGTACATATGTAGGCTGTCAAAATCATTAGCAAAGTAATAAATATCTTTATTTTCCTGCACAAAAGGCTCAAAGAGCCTTGGAATAATATTATTATCACTATCTGACCTTAAAACAAACCCCGCTGCTTTCATTATATCTTTTGAAATCCCTAAATTATAAAATTCTATATATTCATAACCATTTTGTTTCATCATATCATCAATGAACGAATATAGCCCTGCTATATCTTCATCTATCCCTACAAAATCTACAATTTTGCAAATTTTTGTTCCTCTAATTTCAATTTCCCTCATAACAATTAAAGAATCATAAATATGATTTCCTTTATCTATTACGTAAACCTTATATTTATGAATTTGACTCTCATAATAACGGTGCCTTATGCACCATTCATCTTTATATGGAACCATATTCTTATATTTTTTTAAATCAATTAAATTACTTAGCTCCACGAAGGAAGTTATATGTTTTAGTTTGTAGTTTCCTGGTTTACCAGGTATTATATTTTTTTTATTAATAATGGCTACTTTATATTCATCTTTATCGGCTAATCTATAATAGTGATTCAATTTACCAGTACGATATCCTAACAATTCGTAAAGAACTGTAACATTTTGTCTGACTCCACAAGACGAAAGAACCCTATGATTTATATTGTTTTCTATGTAACGTATAAGATCGATACTGCTTAACTTATTCTGATTTTCTATAACCCTCAATAAAATTAATTGAAGATCTGTCTTTTCCTGACGATTTGTCATAACATAACCACATATACCATATATTTTTTTACTTTTAGCACCTTCTCCTAATACAAATAAATGTTCTGTTAACTTAAAAATGAAAATGAGACCTGAAACACTTCTGGTATAATGGAAATTGCCAAATCACCATTACCTCCCAGAAAGGAGTGCTTAGGTCTCATGGCTATTATACCATTAAATGTCGTATGTCCAAGATGTTTTTCAAAAAATCTTTACCGTTTTGGCAAGGATAATGAGGGATTTCAAAAATATCAGTGTAAACAATGTAAACGTCAGTTTGCACCTGATAACCCTTCCTTCAATATGCGTTCCAGACGTCAAAGGAAATACCCTGATTGCCCCGCTTGTGGTAAATCAACTTTTCTTCATCATGACTATACTTATTACTCAAACTTCCGTTGCTCTGATAAAAAATGCAATCATTCTTTTAAAGTTCCTAAGCTGATTAATGTAAAGCTTCCTTCTTCTGAATTTAAGCCTCAAAATTTTTCTTTTAAGGGTATGCGACATCCACTCTTTATTGTACTTTGTGCCTTGAATTACTATTTTTGTGATAACTCAACTACTCGTAAAGTTGCCCAAACCTTATATATGGTTCATCAGGTTAAAGTTTCTCATGTCACCATTTCTAAATGGGTTAAGCGATTTGCACCTATATTTAAGATGATTGCTGATGATCGGCTTTCTAAAATTAACCTTTGTGACTCAGATGAATGGCATTTTGATGAAACATATATTAAAATTTCTGGTAAAGATTATTACCTTTGGCTTGCTCTTGATGCCGAAACTAGGTTAGTTCTTGATTTTCACCTTTCACCTAATCGTGACTCTAATTCTGCACATGCCCTTTTAGCTAACTGCAGAAGAAAATTTGGACAACCTCGCTATGCAGTGATTTCTGACCGCTATTATGCTTATCAGCAGCCAGCTTCATTGTTCTTTCCTCAAGTAGAACATATCCGTGTTGAAGACTTTGATGACTTAATAAACAATAACGTCCTAGAGGCTTTTAACGGACAATTCAAGGCTTGGTATAAACCTAAAAGAGGTTTCAATTCATTTGAATCCGCCAATCGGATTATTGCTACATATATTTTCTTTTACAATTTCATCCGACCTCATTCCAGCCTTAATGGTCTAACACCAGCTCAGGTTGCAGGTATTGAATACTCGGAAAAAGAACGGCTCTTCTGGCTTTTGGTTGCTTGAGTAATATTCAGATTTCAAGGTTCTTTCTGTCCTGGATCACGCCAGGACTATTTGTGCTGCCTTAATTGTTTCTTAAATGCTTGCGTACCGCTGTTTTTTGTGTTATTTTACTTTTGGCATTTCCATTTGTAGGCATTTTTCATTGCTTATTTACCAAAAGTCTTTCAGATCTCATTTTCTTCATACTTAGTTAACAGAACCCTTACTAAGGATGTCCACATAGAAGCATTATATGGTAAAAAAACAGCCCTCCATCTGTTTTTCTTAGCCTTTATAACACGGGCTTGATATAAGATATCATCTATTACTTGTTTTATTATATTTTTTACAGACTTTTTCATTCCTTCTGATAAATTAATTTCTCTTAAAAGTCTAATATCCTTACTTAATATATCTAAACTAATACTCTTATCTTTTTTATCTATAAATCCACAGATTGCTTCTAAAGCTTCGACACATAGGGTTACATATTCTTCCCATCCGTCTCCGTTATCAAGAATACAATCTAATGCTTCTAAAATTGTAATTAATAATGACAATAATTTTTTTTATCGTTAATATACATATCACACCACTCTTTTTCTCTAATTAATGTTAATTAATCGTATACTAAAGTATTCAATCGTTTAACAGCTAGACTATAATTTCCACACTTCTTATAATATTTTATAGCTTTATCCACAAGTCCTAAGCATTCATAAACAACTCCAATATTATAATATGCCCGGTAACTATTTACACCGTCCATCTTATATACTTTCATCTGACTTGCTTTAATAAATTCACCTATAGCTTCTGTAAACATTGCATTATTCATATAGATTAATCCCATAAGATATAGAAAATCAGCATTTACAGCAAATTCATCATACACCCCTAATAACTGCATGGCAGTTTCATATTGCTGTGAATTAAGAAGGGCATATCCGTAGCTTTCTACCATATCCTGCACATATTCAAGATTTGGATCCAAATCGAAATATAGTGCCTTACTAAACACCTCACAGGAGGCAAAATAGTCTTCCTGCATATAATAGGATTTTCCTAATTGATATAGGATATACGGGTCATCACCCTTATCTTCTAATTCTTTCTTCAATAAGCTAATATTCCGTTCAGTCTTTTTTCGCCTTGTCTCCAAATCCCCATCATATCCTCGATGATAAATACGGATTGGAGCATCATATATTGTAGCAATTTCACCCTCTATTGGTACTACCTGCTCATGAATACGACCCTGGTAACAGTATTTCTTTTTAGAAAAGATCCTGCTAACTTGATTTTTTACACTATATTTTTCATTATCTCGATAATATTCGCTAATAATCATTACTCTACCTATACCATCAGGATATCTTTGAATATATGTCTCCAGCTCTTTTTTATCACATGAAGCTAATATCTCATCACTGTCAATCATAAATATATAGTCATTACTTGCTTTACTTATTGCAAAGTTTCTCGCAGCTGAAAAATCTTGATTCCATGGATAATCATATACTTTGTCTGTATAATTTATAGCAACATCCTTAGTCCCATCAGTAGACCCTGTATCTACAACAACTATTTCGTAGTTTAATGGGATGAGATGCTTTAAACATAGATTAAGTAATTTTTCTTCATTCTTTACAATTATACATATTGATATCATCTATTTCCTCTCAAAATATTTTTAATTGATTTCTCACAATTGTTTTCATAAGCTTATTTAAGTCTTTAATATATATGTATTCTATATTTCCTATCATATTATATATCGACAGAATTATTTTTATTTTAATACACCTAGTATACAAAAATGCATGGTATTTTATAGAGATTCTAATCTTATATATCTTTTACTGATTATAGGTATAATCATAACCACCGGCTTAGCCGGTGGTTTGCTCAGCCCTATAAGGGCTGGTACCGGCATGAGTCTAAAGACTCTCTGAATAAGTTCGCCAGCCGCACCTTATTCTCGGACTAGCCCTAAAGGGCTTACCTCTACACCAGAAATGTCGGTTACCATATTTATATTTTAGATTCGCATGTCTATCAAATATCATCAATGAGCTTTTACCTTTTAAGTAACCCATAAAACTCGACACACTTATACTTGGTGGAATTCTCACCAACATATGTATATGATCCCTACAGCATTCGGCTTCTATAATTTCTACGCCTTTCCTTTTACAAAGCGTACTTAATATATTTGCAACGTCTTTTTTAATCTTTCCATAAATTACTTATCTTCTATACTTTGGTGCAAATACTATATGGTACTTACATTCCCACTTGGTATGTGATAAACTATTCATATCCAACTGGATTACCTCCTTTGTTATTTTGTGTGGTTGGCGAACCTACACTTATTATAACACTGGAGGTATTTTCTTGAAGCTAAAGCTGATGTGTTCCACCTGCATAGCAGGTGGTTTTATTGTATGAGATACAATAAAAGGACTGACAAACGTCAGCCCTTTTATATACATATATAGCAGTATATTACTGCAATAATGCAAGTACACCCTGAGTCTGTTGATTAGCCTGAGCAAGCATAGATTGTGCTGCCTGCTGAAGAATAGTATCCTTAGCGAACTTAACCATTTCTTTAGCCATATCAACGTCACGGATACGGGACTCAGCTGCTTGTAAGTTCTCAGCAGTATTATCTGCATTAGCAATTGTGTGCTCTAATCTATTCTGTATAGCACCTAAATCTGATCTAGCTGCAGATACTGCATCAAGTGCTTCTTGAATTGTAGTAATAGCAGCCTCTGCATTTTTAAAGCTATCCACTTTAACTAATATGTTGGAATCAGTTACTGGATCAGTTTCTGGCTCAGTTACTGGCTCAGTTTCTGGCTCAGTTTCTGGCTCAGTTTCTGGCTCAGTTTCTGGCTCAGTTTCTGGCTCAGTTACTGGCTCAGTTTCTGGATCAGTATCACTTTTTAAATTCAATGCAGCTGCAGTCATGCTTTCAATATTAAATGATATTTTTTGTTCTGCATTTGCTCCTACCTGAATATTAAGCTCTTTGCCACCGTCTTTCTTAAAAGTTCCGTCAAGAAGTCTCTGCTTGTTGAATTCAGTCTGACCTGCAATACGATCTACTTCATCAATAAGTGCATCTAATTCCTTCTTAATAGCAGTACGGTCAGCAGTTTCATTAGTATCGTTAGCAGCCTGAACTGCCAGTTCTCTCATTCTCTGAAGAATTGCCTGGGTCTCATTTAGAGCACCTTCTGCTGTCTGGATTAAAGAAATACCATCCTGAGCATTAGTTGAAGCCTGCTCAAGACCTCTAATCTGAGCACGCATCTTCTCAGAGATAGTTAATCCTGCTGCGTTGTCACCTGCACGATTAATCTTATAACCTGAGGATAACTTCTCTGTGGATTTTGCAAGTCTTCCTGTTGTGATACCTAGCTGCCTATTTGTGTTGGCTGCTGCCATATTGTGTTGAATAATCATATGTATTCCTCCTTGAAATTTTATATTTAGCGGCTTCCATGCCACTTATATTTTTTCCTTCATGGCCGTACGCTCCAATCCGGAAATATTTTTAGTAAGTGCCTTACTTGTAATATATATCGGTAAAGTTTTATAAAACTTTATACCCATTATAAATATTTTAGTTTTTTTTGTCGTAAAAATAGGATTGAGCTTCCTGTCCGCCAGACATAGTCTTATAGTAATTTGTTACAGTCTGATTGCTAAGTCTGGACTTTTTTATGGATTGTCTTTTGTTAGCCAAACGGCTCTCCAATTTCGGCTTATTGCTTTTCTCTAAAGCCTGTAATTTAATATTTAAATCAGTAATCTTGGTCACCAATTCCTTTAGGGATGTAATTTCAGATTGATACTCCTTACTGTTTGTTTTTAAATCTTCCCTTATGCGATCATACACCAGCTCGAAGCCTCGATCAAGTTCTGAGAGTTTGTCTATTTGTTCCTGCTTCAAAGATATAGTTTCCATAAATAAACCCTCATCAAAACTATCAGCATCAATTATGGCTTTTTGTCTGCTTGTAATTTGCATTACTTCATTTAAAACTTTATATTTCTTATTCAGTGAATCAATTATTATCTGAATATAGGTTTTCTTATTGTTATCGTTTAATTCCATCCCTTGCTCCTTTGGTTACTTAGCCTGTTTCATTACTTCTTTCCATGTATCACGCATTTCCCTAATATAGCCTAATGCCTCTTCCAAAATTTCTTTATCTTTCTTAATATTACTCTCCACTAATCTTCTATATATATAATCATACACCATATCAAACTGATTAGCTACAGAGTAATTAAAGTCTAAAGTTGCTCTAAGTTCTAATATGATTTTCTGAGCTTTTTGTAGGTTTGTATTAGCCTTTACAATATCATCCTTTTCTATAGCCATCAATGCTATATTACAAAACTTGATTGCACCCTCATATAACATTAACGTTAATTCTGCCGGTGTTGCTGTTAAAATTTTATTATCTCTATATATAGCCGCGGCGTTTACAGCCATTTCCAACCTCCTAAAAACTAATTTTGACCTGTGTTTATTCCAAGCATTGACATCAAGCTTGAACTTTGTGCGTTCATCTTTGCCATGGCAGATTCCATTGCCGCAAATTGCTTATAATACTTTTCTTCAATCTTTGCCAGCTTGGCCTCCAATTTCTTTAAATCGGATTTATGGTTATCTAGTGTCTTTGACAATTCCTTATCGTTATACACAGTTAAAGCACTGCTTAGGGTTGTACTCTTCATCTTGTTCATCAAGGAAGAATAAAGTTTATCTGCTATGGTATTTAACACTGTTCTTACTTCTTCTGGATTATTACTCAGAGCCTCCATAAGTTTATTATCATTGGATGCTACTTTAGCAAAATCCTCATCACCATGAATATGTAATATTCCTTTCTCAGAATAGTCCCCCGACATTATACCAAAACTTGCTAAGGAATATGTCTTATCTCCTACCTTTACTCCCTCACTTAAGCTTGTACGAAACATACTTAGTAGACTTCCCAGTGTATCATCTCTTCTAAGTAGAGCATCCTTTATCTTATCTTCCCATTTCTTAATCTGTTCCTCTGTCATGGTCTCTTTTTCCTCATCAGTCAGAGGATCATAACCACGGGCTGAAGCAGCATAATATGCTTCATTCATTTCTGTAAGCAGTTCATTATATGATTTTACAAAATCCTTCACCATATCATATACGGCTTGTGTGTCATTGGTAATGGATATACTTATAACATCATCCTCTATACCTTTATCTGCATCTCCTACTGCCGTAATCCCTTTAAGGTTAAGATTAAGTCCATTGACGGAGAAATTATTAGATGATCCGGTAAGTTCAGCTCCGTTATATTCTATAATAGCATCTTTAGCATTTACCAAAACAGCACCGGTAACTCCAGAAAGCTCTATGGTTCCGCTATCATTTCTTATTTCTCCTAAGCCCAGTCCACTTAAACTTACTGATTCGGAAGCGGGATTCTCACTCTGATCTGCATATTTCTCCATAAGAGGCTCAAGTTCATTCTTTAAGCTGTCAAAGCGCTCCTGAGCTGCTGTCTTAGCAGCATTCTCTAATTCTTTTTGCACTTCTTCCTCTAGCTGCTCCTGGGGTATCACTCCGTCAGGATACTCATCCTTAAGTCTTTCTTGTACAGCAGCGGTTGCTGCTGCCTTGTTTTCTTCATCTGCCATATATTCATTAATAAATGCTTCACTGTTAAACTTTATCTTAGTTAGATTCTCTAATATCTCATTCTTTTCATTAGAATCTTCACTTTTTAAATAAGATGCCAAGTAATCATTTACCTTATTCTTATCCTGGCTGCTTAAAGAACCATATCCAATAAAGTCTAATACAGCATTCTTATCTTTTAAAGTTTCAGAAGAAGTATACATGGTAAACTGATTCTCTACTCCACTTTTTTTGGAGCTGATAAAAAATCTTTTCTGAACCGTATCATAATTGGCATTTAAGCCTGCACTTCTTAAGGCATTTATGAAATCTCCTACGGTTGAATTTGAATTAACTTCAAAATCAACTGATTTTTCTGCATTTATATGTATTGTAACTCCGTCTTCTGCCTTTAATCCCAGTTCTGACAATTTGGTATTTAAATTAATATCCTTATCAATTTTTGCACCGGTTAGAAACTGAGAGCTGGCCAGTTGCTTAACCTTAATAATATGGGTTCCTTCAGGGGCAGTATTTGCCGCTGTTACTTCCACCTTACTTGTATTTGAAGATGTTGCCTTTTTTATATCAAAATTACCCTGCATACGCAACTTTGATAATTGATTTGTATAAAAGGAGTAAATCTTTTTATTAAGATCTTTCCACTTATCCTGTTTCCATTCTGTGGTTGTTATTTTATTTTGTACTTTTGTTGTCTTAAGCCTTTCCGCCTTCATCAGCTGCTCAATTACAGCTTCTGTATCCATTCCGGAGGCCAATCCCGATAATCTAAGTGGTGGCATAACGATCCCTCCTATCTTCTTTCATCAACGAGAATTCCTGCCAATTCCCACATCTTTTGTATCATATCCAAGGTTTTTTCCGGGGGAATTTCCCTTATAACTTCCTCAGTATCTTTGTCAAATACCTTGATTGTTACCCTCTTAGTCTCCTCATGATAGGCAAATTCACATCTGACATTATGGTTTTTTAGTCTACTGTTTGCCTTGGATATCTCCGTCTTAATATGCTTGTCACTAACTTCTGATTTATCCTCACCAAGTTCTTCAACCGGTCTTATATTTTGTTCCATCTGATTTACTTGATTTGTAATGGTTTCTTTTACAGTATCAACACTGGTTTGCCCTCCTGGGCTTATATTATTTTGATATGTTGATGCTTTGGTTACATCTAAAGCCATTATATACACCTCCATGTGCACTTCTAACATTCCTAAATAATACTCACTCGTCATCCTTGACTGTCAATCTTTAGGCATACCTTATATAACTTTTTATCGACATAACTTAAAAAAACTTTACTTTATCATTTATCAATTCTATATATTACTGAAATAATTTTTTCAAATCATCACCGCTTATGGTAGTGGAGGCTGCCTCTTTGTTAGCTTCTAATATCTGCAGGTAAATCTCCTTACGATAGATAGGCACAGATTTGGGAGCATTTATGCCGATTTTTACCTGGTCACCTTTTATCTCCAATACAGTTATTTCAATATCATTTCCGATCATTATGGATTCTTTGGCTTTTCTTGATAGGGCTAGCATACTCGGCCCTCCTTTTCGGCTTTTTTAGCCTGCAGTTGCTCATAAAAATAGTATCTAATTTCATAATCTGTATTTTCTACTATAACCTGGCACCCTTTCATTGTGTCCACATTAATTACAAAGGGAGCTCTTAAATTGGCAGAAATCTTTGATATGTCACTGGGTACCGTTATGGATACCAGAACCACTATATTATCAGGGGTAATCTCCCCAAGAGGTGTTAATAGCTCGTCCTCTACCGTAGGATTATAATCAGGCTTTACAATAAAGGGACTAATTACAGGAATTGCAAGGCTAGGTTCATCTAAGCTTTGCAGCCAACTTACTTCAGGTCTTTCTCCGGTCTCATTATCATATAGAATAGTAAATCTTTTATAATCTTCAAATCCTAAAATACCCTGTTCAAAATTTATTACTTTGTTTTCGTCCAGATCAATCTCCCCAAAATGCCTTGTTTTTACTAACATTTAATCCCCTTCCTTAACTGTTTATTTTACTGGTTTCTTACAAGAAATCTAATAATGAACTTTGTACAATTTTAGATGAGGCCGAAAGCGAAGCATTATAAATCAGCTGAGCCGCATTAAAGTTAATAATAGTATCTACTATATCCACATCTTCATTCTTAGATAGCAACTCTGTAAAATCTGCCTTCTGGCTAGATAGTCTATTCTCCGTCAGATTTAATCTAAAATACCTGCTGCCAAGATCTGCTAAGGCCACATTGACCCTATCCTGCTCCGAATTAGAACTACTTATACCCTTAGAAAAGGCCTTCTGCATAACCTCTTTTCTAAGTACCAATTCTGTTTCAAGATGGCCCAGCATTTTTTCATATCGTTCTATTTCTTCTTGGGAGAGGTTGATATCTTTCATGCGATTTTCCACTTCTTTGATTTTGTTTTCGGTACGAATAACATCATCCACGCTTTTAATGATATCATCAATATCCCTGCCAATCTTATGGGATATGGCATCAGAGCCTTCCGTATTAATAGTTAACTTCTGATTGTAGTTGATTTCATATTGGATTTCTTGTTTTTCTTTAGTAAATTCAATAGGATCCTCTTCCGGTCTTTTTGAATCTGTCATTACACAATCAAAATAATGCTCCGGTTTTAATTCTCCCTTATTAAAACTTGATTTAGTATATGATATTTTAATATTATCAGCTAATCTTAATTCTTCGTATATGCTTTCATGTAAAATGATTTCTCCGGTTTCATATATAAAATTAACAGTAGGAGGATCATCATCCGGTTTATACGCATCCGCCTCATATGCAGATACGGTTTTAACGGGAGAGATAAAGTGCTCCTGTGTTTCACCATTACCTACCGGTATGGTGTAGTAAATACCGTCCATAATAGTATTATCCAAACTGTCATAAGATAATTTTATGCGATAAACATTTTCCATCTGAGGGGTATCATCAAATGTAACATCAGCCTCTTCATAATCCTTTAATTCATAAGCACCTGATACCCTAGTTACTGTCTCTATTTGCTTTCCATGGAAGTTTTCTGTAATATCATACTTCAAAGTGCTTACATCTTCCATAAATGTCAATGAACTATCTGTTTTATATCCGCTAAATACATATCTGCCTGCATAATTAGTATTACCCTCTTGATATATCTGATCCTTCAACTGCTTAAGATTCTGGACTATGGAGTTGCGATTTTCGGCAGTCAAAGTATCTGAACTTCCCTGAACACAGTAAGTATTAATCTGTTTTAAAATCTCATTAATTGTACTTAAGGCACTTTCTGTTACATCAAACCAGTTGGCTGCGTCGGGGATATTCTTTTCATAGTATTGCTTTAGTTCTGATAAATTAGTTCTAAGCTTTAGGGCACGAACTGTTACAATAGGGTCATCAGAGGGCCTTTGTATCTTCTTGCCGGTAGAATATTGTTCTTCCAGCTTAGATACATTTAACTTGTTTTTATTTATATTGCTTAACATATTATTGGTCATCATTCGATTAGTAATTCTCATGGGACACCTCCTACCTTACTATACACCCATATAATTAATTAACCTGTCATATATCTCATTCATAACCGATATTACTTTAGCCGATAAGTTATATGCATTTTGAAAACGAACCAGATTCATGGCTTCTTCATCTATATCCACTCCGGATATAGATAATTTCTGGTTAGTTATAGCATTTAATATATCTTCTTGGTTGGTAGCAAAATTATTGGCTTTCCTAGTATCTATACCAATATCTGCAACTAAGGTATTCATAAAGCCGCCGGGATCACCTTGTCCAAACATAGTCTTGTCCCTTTTTAATGCAATTAGGGCTTCTACCACATCGTTATTATCAATTCCGTTGACTACATCGGTAGCTGTAGCAATTCTGTTGGGATTATTTATTAAATCACTATTGATAGTAAAGTTTTCAGCAGTCATAAAGTAATATGAGCCGTATAAAGGTCTATTTTGTGGCACTTCTTCATAAAAACCACCGGTTTGAGAGCTAAAACGATTATATTCATAGTAATACTGATCATCGGAATCTGCTAAGGGGCCAAATACATATTCCCTGCCATTAACCTTATTTGTAGCTGTAAAGAAGTCTGCTGCTGAGTTATTATCAAGGTCCTTTCCCGTTCTATGGATATCATTATATGCCTTAGCAAAGGTTCTGATAAATTCATTTAGCTGATCTAGATAATAAGGAATTCCTTTATAATTAATACTTTCACCTACCGAGGCATCGCTACTTTCAACAGGCAGCCAAAGGGGCTCTTCTAGTTCAAAGGTATAGGTATATTTACCACTTTCCTCATCTATGTTTACTTCAAAACCTGTATAGGCATATTTTTTATTTTCTACTGTAATTACCCCGGTTTCGGGAATGTTTAACTTTTCCACTTCATTTATATTAGTATCGGTTAAGGTCAAATAAGAATCTCCTGCAATCCCATAGATACTTCCCTGTAGATTATGACGGTTATTTCCGTCTCTTATTTCGTATAAGGCCTTTAGGGCGCCCCCAAGGCTTTGGCTTGACAAATTGAAGCTTTGACCGCTTTCCCAAACTATATCATATAATCCGTCTATATCATTTTGATTGTTTTTATACTGCCTTGGAACCACCTGAAGCTTATTATAATTGGCTCCATCCACCAAGGTCTGACCGTCTATCTTTACTAAATAAGTGGTTACTCCAATACCTGCTCCTACCACACTTTCACTGACTGTTACACCTGCCACCTGTGACAATTCGTCTACAAGTAGTGCCCTTTGATCCCTAAGATCATTGGCAGTGCCTCCGCTTACTTCCAAGGTATTTATCTGTTTAGTAAGGGCAGCAATCTGTTGTGCGGTTGAGTTAATCTTATCCACCATGTTTCTGATTTCAAAATTACATTCTTCCTGTATATTTTTTAAATTTTTTGATAAGGAATTAAAAAATTCAGTTAGGCTCTTTCCATAATTAACAACTTGGCTGCGGACAGATAGATTGGAGCCATTGTTAGACAGCTCCTGCAGGCTGTTATACATGGAATCAAATGCAGTTGTAAAGCCTTCCACACTTACTTCATTAAAATAGTTTTCTATCTCGGTCATATAGTGGGATTTGCTTGCATATTCACCTAGAATTGTATTGTTTTTTCTATATTTTAAATCGTAATACTCATCCCTAAGCTGTATTACTCCTGTTACCTCTACACCGGTTCCGGCCATACCATATGTACTATTCATTCTTAGGGCTTTTCCTGCTTTTAGTCCCATAACCTGCCTGGTATATCCTTCAGTTTCTGAGTTGGATATATTGTGGGCTGTTGTATTAAGGGCTGCCTTATATGCATATAATCCGGTCTTTCCGATATTTAATCCAAAAAATGTTGAAGCCATAACACTCTCCCTTACAGATTCATAATAATGTGTTCTAACATCTCACTGACTACATTGATATATCTTGCAGCAGCATTGTATGAATGCTGGTATTTTATCAAATTAGTAAGCTCATCATCAGAAGATACTCCTATCACTTCTGCTCTCTTGTTATCTATACTAGCCACCATGGATTCCTGATTTAAGCTGATAGTATTAATCTGATCTCCTCTGTTAGCTAACTCCGATATAAATGAAATATAATAGTCATTTACATTATTGGAAGTTAATGTGTTTGGTGACAAGGTGGCAAAAGGTTTCTGCCATTTATCTAACAATTCCTGTGCTACTTCTATATCAAAGGCTCCTGTTTTGTCGTTTTTCATCAGAGGCAGAAGAGATTTATTCTGAAGAACCCGGGGATTTACCTCTATTTCCCCTATGGTGTATAGGGAATAATTATCTTTTGGATCTTCCTCAATGTATATTCTGGCGGATATGGTCTCAATTTCACCATCTTCATTAACTATCTGTATTTCCTCCCAATCACTGTAGCGGGCCATACTCTTTCTGGTAAATAAAGCCTCACCCATCTCCCTGTCTGAGTCCATTCCCACCGGGGCTTTCTCCACATCCAAAATCTTCATCTTACTTCCGTCAGCTAAGGTAACCTCCTTATTGGGGCTTAAGGTATCATTAATCATTGTAACTATTCCATGGATTAGTTGGTCAAACTGTGCTTGTACAGTCATTACCACCGACGGGCTGATTTTATTATTATATTCCCTTACCGCTTCTTGATACATGCTTTCTGTTTCATATCTTTCTCTTACAGGTATATCAGTATAATTAGCCTTCTTATGACCCCTGGCAAGAAGCAGACCTTTAAGGGAACCTATATCGGTATCATGCATAGATGAGGGGGGTCTATCCATATTAAAAACATCCACGTAGCCATGGGCTACCCATACAGGCTTAAGCATATCAGAATCTTCACTAATCTTTACAGTTTCCATCCGGTAAACCAAATCTTCTGAAACAAAGGACATCCCCTCTAGGTTTACCGTTACCACTCCATCTTTATCCTCATTATATGTAATATTTGCAATCTTACTTAGTTCATCTAGAAGCAAATTTCTTTGATCTCGTAAATCGTTGGCTTTTTCTACTCCCGCACTTTCGTAATGTCTTATCTTTATATTCAATTCCTTGATTTCATTTCCAATCTCATTGATTCTATTAACCTGATCAATAATTTGCGTATTTAAATTTATCTGATAATCACTTAACTGGCCGTATATATTGTCAGCCCTTTCAATAAATGAAACTGCCGTTTGAACAAAGGAAGCCCTGGCCACTATATTATCAGGCTCCCGGGATAGCTCCTGCATAGCTTCCCAAAACTCATTCATAGTGTTCTGGAATTGAACCCCTTCTAGTTCCCCGAACAAGCCTTCAATTTCAGAAATTGCCTGATACTGAGATTCATAAAAAGCCTGTCGGCCAATCTCCTGGCGATAGGCTTGATCCAAAAACATATCCCTGACCTGTTTAATTTCTGCAAAATTGGCACCTAAGCCCAGCTGCATAGAAGAAAGGTGGGAATCCCCCTTTTTGACATATTGAAAATCGGTAATTACAGGCTGCTGCCTGACATAACCTTTAGTGTCGATATTAGCCAAATTATGTGAGGTTACATTAAGAGCAGCTTGACTGACATTCAAGCCCGATACACCCACATATAAACTACCAAATGAAGCCATAATATACCACCTTTATATAATTTACTTACTGTTTTGCATCGAATATGCCACTTCCTAAGTTCTCACTTTTTTGAGAGGCAGATTTGGTATAAGTATTATCCCCCGGGGCCATCCTTGCACTTTGAAGAAAATTCATATTAAATTCTATCATTTCTAGGGATTGCTGTATTAAAGTTTTGTTTCTGTTATTTATATCTACTAAAACACCCACGGTTTCCTTGAGTTTATCATGTAGTAAGGATAACTTTTGCTTTTCCTCAGGTTGCCGGTCTAAAAGCCCAATTAATGTTGCTAAATTTAAGTTCTCATTCCTTTTACCAAGAACAGTCTTAATATCCTCCATTAGCTTGCCTCTGCTGTTTTCTAGGGCTGTAATTTTATCAATAGCCTTCTGCTCCTTAGCAGTAATCTCTTGCAAGGCTGTCGTATCATTTTTTACAATAATCTGTGTCTTTTCCCTTGCAATAGGGATAAGCTCCTTATATATTTCGTGTTCCTTATCTAATACACTGATTAATTCTTCAATTAAACTCGCCACATTTTACCTCATTTCCATAAACTAAATCAGTTCATCAAAATACCGACTAACTATTTTTTCAGCCACATCTTCCATACTTACATTATAGGTTCCGGATTCCATACGTTTCTTAATCTCATTAATTTTATCCTCTCTTACATCAGGAGTTTGATCCACAGCCTGCTTAGCTATACTGTAATCATTGGCTGTCTGAGATATTTCCAGCTTATCTTGAAAACTGCTTTTTTCTGTCTTTTTTACATTTCGAACTTTGCTTGTATTATAAATTTGATTTACCTTGTTATATGCTTCTATACGCATTATCTCACCACCTACTAAAAAAATTTTAACTTCTAATTCATTCTACTATTATATTCTATATTATTTATCGGATGATTTTGATTTAATATTATAGTTCTTTTAAAAAAAATGACATTTAACAAGTAGGCAAAGCCTAATAAACTTGATAAATGTCATTCTTATATGGCTTAATCTGGTCTTTGAAGACTTAGCTCCATATAAGCCATACTAATAAATATCCTGCTACTACTGCTGACAAAGTGAAAGGAACACTGATTTTCATAAAAGTAGGTGCACTAACATCATAGCCTTCTTTTCTAAGAATACCAAGTCCTGTAATATTAGCTGAAGCACCGATAGGGGTTATATTACCCCCAAGGGTGGCACCGATTAAAAGACCAAAGTATAATAAGTTTGCTTCAACACCTATTATACTTGATATTTCTCCTACAACCGGAAGCATGGTTGCCACATAGGGTATATTGTCAATAAAGGCGGAGAATAATACAGAAGCCCATACTACTAGAGAATATATTAAAAATACATTATCACCGCTGACTTTTACAAATATCTTACTAATCTCCTTAACCAAACCGGCTTCAGTAATTCCACCTATTACAATAAAAAGCCCGGCAAGAAGAAGTATTGTATCATAGTCTATGGATTTAAGGGCTTCAATAAATGTTTCTGTATCTTTAGTTTTAATAAACTTTCTTATTAGTCCTATTAAAAATAAGGTCATACATATGATTCCATTTATTAAGCCTTCAATGGCATCAGGCTTGTACTTCCCGGGAATAAAAGAATTGATAATTAGTAGTAATACTACTCCTACCAAAAGAACTGTAGGAAAATAATCCTCTACCTTTGTAAGCTCCTGTTTGTCAATAGGATCCTTTTCCTTACGAAAGACTATTACAAGAACTAAAGTAGCAACCAAGGCACCTGCTTCTACAATCCAGAAAAGCCCCGGTTTTCCCTCAAGAAAAAAGAAATCATTAAAGCTTAGGCCAGCATGTCCACCAAGCAAAATTGATACGGTATCTCCTACCAAGGTGGCCGCACCCTGTAAGTTAGATGAGACGGCAATGGCAATAACGCTATTTACAGGAGATATCTTAAGCTTTTTAGCTATGGTTACCGCCACAGGGGCAATCATTAATACGGTTGCCACATTATCAATAAAAGCAGATATAATTCCGGCAAATAAAGCCAAGGCTATTATAGCCCATTTTACATTGGGTACCAGATTAATGATCTGGTCGGCTAACAATGAGGGCATTTTAGATTCTATAAAGAAGCCTACTATACCCATGGTGCCGGCAATCATAAAAATAACATTCCAATCTACGGTAGCTATTACCTTGCTAATAGGCAAAATACCTCCTTTTCTACGCAATCTTCTGTATTTAATTGATTTACTGCGATGTCATTATTTTTTATTATCTTGTATATACCAGCATAAATTCCCCTTGAAGGGGAATTTATGCTGGTATATATTTTATTGTATTTGCTCCTTAATAACTTCTATGGCCTTTTGAAGTTGGTTATCCTTGTCATGGGGAATGGTTACTAATTGTTTTAACTCATCTAGCAATTCCACTTCTATATCCGGTTCAACACCGGTACCATTGAGACTTCGGCCTTTTGGTGTGAAATAATTAGATATAGTAAGCTTCACAGCCGTTCCGTCACTTAAAGGTATTATCTTTTGTACTATTCCCTTACCGAAACTGGTGGTACCCACTACGGTTCCGATTTCATAATCCTGTATAGCACCGGCAAATATTTCTGATGCACTGGCACTGTTACCGTTAATAAGTACAGCAAGAGGCTTATCAAACTTGTTGGGATCTTCTGCTCTTTCTTCCTCTCGGTTATGATATTTGTCTTCCGTATATACGATTAAGCCTTTGAAAATCAGGCGATCTAGCATCTGAACTACAGACTCTAAAAGACCACCGGGGTTGTTCCTAACATCAACAACAAGCCCCTTCATACCCATCTTTTCTAACTTATCTATGGCCTCATTAAATTGTGAAACAGTAATCTCATCAAATTCAATAATCTGTATATAACCTATATCGTCCTCAAGCATCTCATATTCTATTGTGGGTATATTTATCTTTTGCCTTACAATAGTAAAATCAATGGGTTCCGCTTCACCGTCCCGAATAATAGATATATTGACCTTAGTACCTTCCTTTCCTTTCATTTTACTGACAACTTCCGCCAAGTCCTTGCCGGTGACTTCTTCCCCTTCAACTTTATAGATAATGTCATCGGGGAGCAATCCCACCTTATATGCCGGTCCGTCCTTATAAGGTCTTACAATAGTAATTACTCCGGTTTTTCTATCCTGGCTTACAACAGCACCTATTCCATGATAAACACCGGATGAACTCTCCTGAAGGTTAGAGAATTCCTCCTTGGTGTAATATGTGGAATAAGGGTCGTTAAGGCCGGCTACAAATCCCTTGTATATTCCGGTAGCCAACGCTTCATTATCTACTTCATCCAGATAATAAGTATCAATCAACATCTGTAAAACAGATAGTTTGCTAACAATATGACCGTAAGGTTCTTCTTCATCTTCGGAGACTTTGGTATCCCCTATGGGAACTGTCTGTAGCCTGGGGGCATAAAAAAACGAAAATAGGCAGTCCCCATTAGCATAAAAACAAGTAAGGCACCGCACAGTCCCGTAAGAAACCCGGTCAAATAATTTTTCTTCATATACTCCTCCTAACATAGATAGTTCAAAGGGTAGTCTAATAATCCAACTGCTCCATATACTTCATGTATTTTACAACCATTAAAGCTATCTTAAAGGTAATAGCATCTTCAAATACACGAAGATCTAAGTTAGTATTTTTATGGAGTTTATCTAAGCGGTACACTAAAGTGTTCCTGTGAATATATAATTGTCTTGATGTTTCAGATACATTAAGATTGTTCTCGAAGAACTTATTGATTGTGGTTAAGGTCTCCTCATCAAAGTCATCCGGTGATTTGCCGTCAAATATCTCCTTAATGAACATCTTGCATAAAGGCATAGGAAGCTGATAAATCAATCTTCCGATTCCCAGATTATTATATGCCATTACATTTTTTCCACTATAGAATATCTTACCTACATCTAAAGCCATCTTGGCTTCCTTATAGGATCTTGAAACATCCTTTATCTCATTAACTATAGTACCATAAGCTACATAAACTTTAGTCATAGCTTCTGTATTTAGCATATCTAAGATAATCTTAGCCGTTTTGTTTAGATCCTCATAAGTTTCATTGGGCTTAACTTCTTTAACCAAGATTATGTTCTTCTCATCTACTGCTGTAATAAAATCCTTAGTTTTTCCGGAGAAAAGGCTGCGGACTGTTTCAAGGGCATTGGCATCCTTTTCATTCTTTGTCTCAATAATATATACTACTCTTCTAGCCTCTGAGTCAATATGGAGCTTTTTTGCTCGGTTGTAAATATCTACTAAGAGCAGATTATCAAGCAGCAAATTCTTTATAAAATTATCCTTATCATAACGTTCTTTATAAGCAACAAGAAGGTTCTGTATCTGGAAGGCGGCAATCTTACCCACCATAAATACATCCTCACTGTCACCCTTAGCTACAATAACATATTCCAACTGATGTTCCTCAAATACCTTAAAAAATTGATATCCTTGGATAGATTGGCTGTCGGCAGGAGAAGCTACAAATGATAAAACAATATTCTCATATTGTTCAGGATTTTCCACAGTGGAAGCTAGCACCTTACCTTCTGTATCCATAACGGAGATGTCAATTCTGGTAATGTTTTTTAACCCGTCTATAGTAGTCTGAAGAATTTGGTTAGATATCATATTTACACTCCTTTAGTATTATATTTCTATTTTCTCCTAAAATTCATAGAAGCTAGTCCCATTTTATCATTAATATAGTTAAAAGTAAACCATTTTATATAAAAATATGCAAGCTTTTTCGTACAATACTATCAAAACACTTATCTGGGAAGTTTGTTCGCCCATTAAACTAACAGAAATTGGTTTGTAAGAAAAATAGAAAATATAAAAAAAAGGGAACACCGAAGTGTCCCCATTAATAATCTTATATTAGTTTGTGATAACCTGTTCTGTATCTTTATCAAATACATGTAACTTAGACATATCAAATGCAATCTTAAGTACGTCATCAGGTCTTGCAGTTGTACGAGGATTTACACGAGCAGTAATCTCGATATCCTCATCAACTGTGAAGTATAGGAATACTTCTGCACCAAGAAGCTCATATACTCTTACGGTTGCTTCAATTACAGCCTCAGGATAATTGTTGATAAACATCTCTTCATCATGGATATCTTCTGAACGGATACCAATGATAACATTCTTATCAACATAGCCGCCTTCTACAACCTTCTTAGCCTTTGCTTCAGGAAGTCTTAAGGTGTTGCTTCCAAATTGAACGTATACATCTGAACCTCTCTGAAGAACAGTTGCTTCGATAAAGTTCATCTGAGGTGATCCCATAAAGCCTGCAACGAATAGGTTCTGAGGTTTATCGTAGAGGTTTTGAGGTGTATCAACCTGCTGAATTAATCCATCCTTCATAACAACAATTCTGGTACCAAGTGTCATAGCCTCGGTCTGGTCATGAGTAACGTAGATGAAAGTAGTCTGTAATTTCTGATGTAATTTAGAAATCTCTATACGCATCTGTACTCTTAGTTTAGCGTCCAAGTTTGATAAAGGCTCATCCATTAGGAAAACCTTAGGATTACGAACAATAGCACGACCCATAGCTACACGCTGTCTCTGACCACCGGAAAGAGCCTTAGGCTTACGATCTAATAAATGCTCGATGTCAAGAATCTTAGCTGCTTCATGAACAACCTTATCAATCTGATCCTTAGGAACTTTTCTTAATTTCAAACCGAATGCCATGTTATCATAAACTGACATATGGGGATATAGTGCGTAGTTCTGGAAAACCATCGCAATATCTCTATCCTTAGGTTCTACATCATTAACCAGTTTGTCGCCTATATAAAGCTCACCTTGTGTGATTTCCTCTAGACCAGCAATCATACGAAGTGTAGTTGACTTACCACATCCTGAAGGTCCAACGAAAATAATAAACTCTTTATCGGCAATTTCAAGATTAAAGTCTTTAACTGCCACTACACCGTTAGGATATTGCTTGGTAATATTCTTTAGAGATAAACTTGCCATTTCCTATCCTCCTAATATATTCAATATGTTCTTGTACTAATTTTATATGATTATGATACACTATTTAAATACTATAAACTATATCCCATTTTAACAAAATCAGTTTTTACCTTTTGTATAATTTGTATATTATAATAGAAATTAAGTATTTTTACCGATAAATCTAATATTTTTTGTTTTATTTACTGTTTATATTCGATAAAGCCCTCTCCCATGACTTCTCTAACATCGTTAACAATAACAAAAGAATTAGGGTCTATTTTCTTGGCTATCTCGGTTATTTTAACAATCTCCTTTTTAGAAACCACACAAAAAAGCATCTTTCTTTCCTTATTAGAATACATACCTGTAGAACTTAAACCGGTTACGCCTCGGTCAAGAGATGTCATAATCTCTTGGGCAATTTTATCGTATTCATCAGATATTATATAAGCCATTTTTGCAAATTTTAGACCCTCTAATAGGCCGTCAGAAACCTTGGCAGTAATGAAAACCGCTATAATTGCATATAAGGCATTACCAATTCCGAATACCAAGGCACCTAATATAATAATAGTACCGTCAACTATAGTAAGGATAGTGGGTACCGACATATGCCGGTTAAACCGTTGAATTAAAGTGGCCAAAAGATCAGTCCCTCCGGTAGATGCTGATACGGAAAATACCATACCCAAACCTACTCCGGTTATAGCCCCCCCTACTACTGCTGCCAGCAACATATCGTTAAACTGAAAATCATAAATAGGAATAACCGCCAAGGCTAATACATATGTTATAGTTCCTAAAGATACACTAAACATGGCCTTAATTCCTAAAAGTTTTATGGATACAAGGAAAAGAGGTATGTTGGTAATTACCGTAAAAATCCATACGGGCAAGCCCCCCTCCCAGATAAACTTAGTAAGCTCCTTTACCACAATGGCAAGACCGGCTAGGCCTCCTGTAACCAGCCCTAAGGGTTCAAAAATCAAATTAACTGCTACTGCCATTATTACAGAACCTACAACTATTGTCATATAATTTCTTAAATTATCAACTTTACTGTTTCTAGCTTTTCTAAATCCCATATAAACTTCGCCTTTCTTAATTTATTGGCATTATCCTTTGTTTTATAGTCTACTATTTTGATAGGCTTTATTCACCTATATAATCACCCATATAGCTTTTAAGTTGCATTGAAGCTTTGGAGTAATCAATGGTATATGCACTATTACTGTCTGTTCCTGCTATTAGGTCAAAGTGGATATCCTTACCCTGAATTTTTAGATAAGTTTCCATATAATTTAGCTTATCTTCATAAGACAGATTTGAATAAATCATATTATAAATATCTTTAATATAACTTCGCAGTTGTGTTTCTGTATCTATACTGTGCAAAAACTCTATAAATCCATCAGAAAACACTTCTTTAGGATAGCCATCCTCTGATGAATTATTTATATTATTTTTACCGGTAAACACTGTTTCATAAAGGCTGCTAGGCACCACAGAATAATAACTAATCTGTATATTAAGCAATTCTTCTATTATCAGTACTCCATATTCATATGCAATTTCCTTAGGGATATAACCTGTAATAGCAGAAAGCTTAAGAAATTGTGGAATTGAAGGTTTTATAAGGACAAGCTTACTATGTAGGGAATCAGACAAGGTAAGCTTTGTCTTAATAGGTATAGTTATATAAAAAAGCTTAACCTTCTTGCAATCTAAAATCTCAAGAACAATTTTTTTAATGCTGCCGTCATCTTCATCAACACAATAAATAAGATGTTTTGATACATCATCTAATCTAGCTTCAGTAATAGGCTGCTGCTTTTCAACCGGTGGAATAAATTCTTCATAGCCACCGTCTTCAATATCTAAAAAATGTACAACCAGTCTATAACTTAAGAGGCTGACAGCAAAAAAGAAAACAAAAAAAAGAAAAGACTTTAAAAATCCTGTGGCAAATAATTTACCTGCACTTTTTTTCATAATTCTACCTCACACCTTAACTATTTTACCATACAGAAAAAATCTAATCAACCACACTTTCGAACAGAAATAAGTTGTGATATACTGATTAAAATAATACAATCTACTAAATTTTTGAAGGTGATAAAATGTCCGCTATAAATATAGCTAACAGAAAAACAGTCTTAATAACAGGATCTTCTAAAGGGATAGGAAAGGCCATAGCATTAAGATTTGCTAAGGAAGGTTATAATCTTGTGATAAACGGCTCTAAAGATAAAGAGAAATTAGAAGAGACCAAAGCAGAAATAGAAAAATTTAATGTAGCCTGCCTAGCTTTCTTGGGAGATATGGGGGACTACCATAAAGTAAAAGAATTATTTAAGCTTATAAAAGAAGAATTTGGCCATTTAGATGTACTGGTTAACAATGCAGGAATATCTTATATTGGCCTTCTGTCAGATATGACTTGGCAAGATTGGGACAAGGTTATTCGCACCAATCTTACTTCTATATATAATTGCTGCTCATTAGCCATCCCTAATATGGTACAGAAGAAGGCGGGCAAGATTATTAATATATCCTCAGTCTGGGGCAATGTAGGTGCTTCATGTGAAGTTGCCTATTCAGCTTCAAAAGGGGGAATGAATGCCTTTACTAAAGCCCTTGCCAAAGAACTGGCTCCCAGTAATATTAAGGTTAATGCCGTCGCCTGTGGTGCTATAGATACTGAGATGAACAGTTTTCTTTCTGAGGAAGAATTATATCAGTTGAAAGAGGAAATACCCATGGGCAGGCTAGGTAGGAGCGATGAAGTGGCAGATTTGGTATATTATCTGGCTGAGAAGAATGAATATCTAACCGGCCAAGTTATTGGACTAGATGGAGGGTGGATATAATTTGGGTACCATTTTTTTGGTACTCAAATTTTTAATATATCTTACTTACCGCTTCATGAAAACCCTGTAATTTTCCTACTTTCTCTTTTCTTTTGTACCAGGCGGATATAACCACATCTGTACCTTTTCTATTTACCGGCTTTTCTATAAGAGGGCACAATTGTAAATCTTTCATACATAGCTTAAGTTCTTCGTATTGTTCTACTTGACACATAAAGACTATTCGCCCATTATAGCTTAAACACTTAGATAAATGTTCAAATACTTTTATGACACTATCAGTGGCAGCAGGGGAAAATGGAACTTCGGTTACTATTGCATCTATTACTGTATCCTCTAATATCACATCACTTGCATCCATAGCATAATGCTTATCTGCATATTTTTTTAATCCCGGTTCTAATACAGGATCAATATCCACACTAATTAGGGTAAGATGAGGTGCAATATATCGGGCCTCATGTAATATACCACCGCTGCCTGCGAAGGGATCCATTAAAGTCTTTGCTTTATATGGTACACAAAGATTAACCATTAACCTTGAATCCTCTACCGGTAAGGCCCTGCGACCTGTGTCGCTTCCATCTCCTCTATATCCTTTTACCTTTTTAATAAGCCCATCATTTCCATAGATAAAAAAATCTCTGTTGTGGGAAGAATGCTTTTTGTAAATGGCCCTATCTTGTTCGTAGTATTTATGTACAGAAAAAGGTATACCTTTCCACATTAATTTATTAACACTTACAAGCTCAGGTGTACTGTTTGCATCTGGGTTGTCAAAATCAAGTATATAAAACTTATCACAGTATCCTACATTTTTTAATAAGCTATGTAATAAGTTCCTCTTCTTTTTATTTATAAAAAAAGAAATTATTCCTTTAATATCACCTAAAGGACCGTTTATAATAAATAAACAGCCGATTTGTGATAAAACAAGAAATAATTCCAAAATAGCCAGTTGCTTGGCTTTAATTCGAGAGGATCTTAAGGAACATACCAACACATCATAATCTTCTCTATACTGCAATATACTATTTTTACTCACCTTTACATAATTTTTATTCATCATCGGTTCCTTATGTATATTTGCTCATTCTATTGTTTTATGTTTATAAATGATTCCATGTATTAACAATAGCATATTTTGTATCTGTTGCCAAGGTATGAAAGGGTAAATGAGCAACATACATAAGTTAATGTCTTGATGTTATTAGCAAATAAATAATAATAAATAGCATTCAAATTTATTAAAATATTAACATTACTATTTGTCATAGTTCCAATGGTTGGTTTAGATGATATATTATCCGTTCTTTATTCTAAATTTTGTGATTTGACATTATTAATTTCACTCAAAATTTGATTTAGTATCTCTTATTCTCTTGTATTAAGACTAGAATTTCTTTTTCACTTTTTGGGGTAAATGAACTATTATTTTTGTAATAACCTAAGGCAATACTTTTGGCAATAGATGATATTTCATCATTATCCAAATCAGATATCATCTTTACAAATGCTTCTGAATCCAATTCATATACTGTTGCTATAGTATGATTAAATAGTTCATCTTCATATCTATTTGATTTTAAGTTGTTTTCTATAAATCCCATGATAGTACTTTTATCAAAGGGTGCCGCTTCAAATGTTGAGCCTGAGAATGTTGTATCATCATCTAAACTAACAGTCTTATTATTTTGCAATGTATTAATAGTAATATTAATACATTCTAGGACAGTTCTACAATCTTCTGATAAATCGGAATCATCTTCAAGGTCATCTACAATACTTATAAATCCTTCAAAATCATCGTAAATAAAATAACTCACTAAAAGTGAGCAAACTTTACCTAGCTTATTATCAGTCAATCCTGATGCCGATTCTATAAAATCTTGGGGGCTTTTTAGGAAATCATTACCCAAGGTATAAGAGAGTGCTTCAGCCTCTGCTCCATCAATTCCATCAACTTGATCAAATAAGTCCTTAAAATTTGTAGTTGGTTGGTCATAAATTAAAGTTGATGTTTTCATTGAAAATACAGTTATTAATATACATAATATTTTAAATTTTGATTTCACTACTATACCCTCCTTAAAAAGGTAATTATATAAGATAATTCTACATAACATAATATGTGCAAATTGTCAAAACTTGTATTTTAAATTGGTTTTTATTTAAAAAGATTTTAAAATATTCAAATGTTACTAAATTGGTTCTATCCGGCTAATGCTTCTCTTAAATATTTTGTGGATAAAAATAATCCCCACAAACGTATAGTCTGTGGGGATTGTAATCTTTTTGATAACTATCTCTTGGAGAATTGTGGCGCACGTCTCGCTGCCTTTAAGCCGTACTTCTTTCTTTCCTTCATACGAGAATCTCTTGTTAAGAAGCCTGCTTTCTTTAATGCAGGACGATAGTCTGCATCTGCCTGTAATAAGGCTCTGGATATACCATGACGGATGGCACCTGCCTGGCCAGTGAATCCACCGCCTCTAACATTTACCATAACATCAAATTTATCCTGTGTATCTGTCAACATAAGAGGCTGACGTACAATCAGCTTCAATGTCTCCAGTCCAAAATAATCATCCATATCTCTTTTATTTATTGTAATTTTACCTGTTCCGGGTAATAAATATACTCTAGCAATACTGCTTTTTCTTCTACCGGTACCGTAATATCTTGCCTTAGCCAATGCTATTTCCTCCTTTCAACCTTTCCAATTAATATTTGATCTCTAATGCTTCCGGTTTCTGAGCTGCATGAGGATGCTCAGGTCCTGCATATACGTGTAACTTCTTTATCATAGATCTTCCTAAAGGTCCTTTTGGAAGCATTCCCTTTACTGCAAGGGTGATCACATCTGTGGGTTTTTTAGCCATCATCTCAGCTAAAGTTGTCTCTCTAACACCACCAACATGACCGGAATGGCTGAAATATGTCTTTTGTTCTAATTTCTTACCAGTTACTTTTATTTTATCTGCATTAACTACTATTACATAATCACCTGTATCAATAAAAGGTGTGTAAGTAGGTTTGTTTTTACCTCTTAATACTTTTGCAATCTCAGATGTGAGACGGCCTAATGTATGTCCTGTAGCATCAACTACGTACCATTTCTTTTCAACTGTAGCTGGGCTAGCCATATAACTCTTCATGGGTTTTCCTCCTTATGAAAATGAACATATTTTCACTCAAAATCGCAGCAAACTCGTTTTGCTGCCTAAATACTAACTTACGAATTATAGTCTTCACGTTCTTAAACACTTCTCCCGGGGCTGTGGCAAAAGTATTTTATCACGTCACATTTCTGTATTATATTACATGTCTATGGGTGTGTCAAGGGATTTTCTTAAATCTAGGCAAAAAATTTCTGAAGAAGTCAAACATTTGTGACACAGTCCATAAATTTTTCCTTCTGATTAATATCATTGATTTTTATACTAAGAAACATCTTTGAAATTAAATTCACTAACTATTTCATTTGGTGTTTTAAAATTAAGTATCTTCTTTGGTATATTGTTATATCTATTTGCGTATCTATAAAATGATTTTTCCATTTCTCTATAGCTAATAAATCGTTTCTTCTTATAAAACCTTTCATTATCTATCCTATGGCTACGTTCTACAATTCCATTCTGCCATGGTGAATATGGACGTGTCCTTTTATGCTTTATATTAAGTCGTTTTAAGACTCTTTGGAATCTTGTCTTCTTGCTTGTTCGTTCTGAATCATTAACAAATTCAAACCCATTGTCTGTTTGGACTAGATCTACCTTAAATCCTAGATTCTCTTCCAGTCTTGTCAGAAAATTTGATGTTGTAAATGTACTGTTTTCATTGACTAGCTCCATATATCTTTTTCTTGAATATTCATCAATTGCTGTTATTTGATAGTATCTACTTTGGTTACTGGAAAAGCCTATACATTCAACAGGTACGAATTTCACATCTATCTGAACACGTTCACCTGGATATGTTGAGGTGACTTTCTTATAGCTACTCTTAGGATAGCTTTTAGGTTTCACTGTACGCTTGTTTAATTTCATCTTCCTTATTTGTCTACACATAGCATCGTAGCACCTTGTATATCCGTTATCTCTTAGTTTTCGATATACTTGTGCAAGACCTTCATACCCGTGATAACGATACATATGCTTAATTAGCTTTAATTCATCCTTTGTATGTTGATTTGGGTGTGAATGAGGTCTTGTGCTTCTGTTAGCTAAAGAATGAACTGTTCCGTCATATTTCTTTCTCCAGCGTTAAACCTGTTGGCGACTTGTATGATATCTTCTAGCTGCTTTTGCGTTATTATTATATTTGATAGCATATTTAACTACTCTTTGACGAAACCTCATCTCTTCTGTTATAATAGTTTTCAAAAGAAAGCTCCTTCCGATACTTGTTTGTTTTGGTCAACTTACATTATATCAGAAGACTTTCTTTTTTTTATTTTCTTGTCACAAATGTATTATCTCACTACAAGTTGAAACATAAAATTTTTTTCGTCATTTTGTCTAATTTGGGGAGATAATATAGGATTATGTTGTAAAATAGTACAATATTATGTCGAAACATACGATTTATATCTCTTCAGCAAATTCAACAACTTCAAAACTGCAGATACCTGCTATCACATCCATTCTAGTTTTTTGCTTTAATATAATAAAAAAATCACTCCTTAAAAATCTGGTTCATATCATACTCTATGCAGCTTAAAGTCAGTCCATGGGCAGGGGCTGTAGGACCTGCCAGGCTTCTGTCTAGTCCCTTAAGTATTTTCACCATATCTTTAGGAGCAATTCGGCCTCTTCCCACTTCAATTAAAGTTCCTACTATAATACGAACCATATTATATAAAAAGCCGTTGCCACAAACAGTTATTTTAATTAAATAACCTTCTTTTTCTACCTGCAACTTATAAATTCTTCTTACTGTACTGGATACCTGGGTATTAACAGAACAAAAACTTTTAAAATCATGCTCTCCCACCAAGTATCCTGCCGCTTCTTCCATGGCCCCTATATCCATATCATAGTAGACAAAATGTGAATATAATCTTTCCGTAGGAACAGCTATATTTCTGTTTATAATCTTGTATTCATATGTCTTTTTGCTTTCTACTTTTCTTGGATGAAACCATAGGGGTACCTCCACAGAGCTTTGTGCCCTTATATCCCAGGGAAGATACCTATTTAAGGCATAGCAGATTTTTTCCGGGGGAATCCTAGATACGGTATTAAAAACTGCTACATTTCCTTTTGCATGGACACCGGAATCTGTACGGCTGGCACCGATAACTGTTATATCTTCCTGTAACAGCTCTGATAAGGCCTTATTTACAACCCCTTCTATAGTAGTCTTACCGGGCTGAACTTGCCAACCATGATAATTGGTTCCGTCATATGCAACTTCTAATTTAATTCTTCTCATATATACACCACAACTTATCTTCTTGTAATAAGTACATCATATCATAATTGTTAATATTTTACAATAATCCGGGCAGTCGATTTTCTATAATGCTTATAGTAATTACACAAGCAAGGTATAATGCTAATATTCCATAAGCAAAATAATCCTTACTTTCATACTGTAAGGGCTTCATCTTGGTCCTTCCTTGGCCTCCCCGATAGCACCTAGCCTCCATGGCCATGGCAAGATCAAGGGCTCTTCTAAAGGCCGATACAAATAAGGGAACTAATAATGGGATAAGACTCTTTGCTCTTTTAATTAAACCCCCTGATTCAAAGTCAGCTCCCCTTGCCATCTGAGCCTTCATTATCTTATCGGTTTCATCTACCAATATGGGTATAAAACGAAGAGCTATGGACATCATCATGGCAATTTCATGGACCTGTACCTTAAAAACAGTCAAGGGACTAAGGAGTCTTTCTAAACCGTCAGTTAATTGATTAGGGGTTGTAGTATAGGTCATCATGGATGAACCTACTAAAAGTAATGTAAGCCTGCTACCCATAAATATTGAGGAATAAAGTCCCTGCTTTGTGACTTTTAAAAAACCTAACCTAAATATAATATCTCCCTTTGTAAGAAACATATTAAAGGCCATGGTAAATAAAAGTATAAACATAATTGATTTTAGTCCCCGTATGATAAACTTTAAAGGTACCTTAGACAGTTTAATAATTGATGCCAAAAAAATAATAACTGCTATATACCCATAAAAGGTATCAAATAAAAATATAGATATTATATATAACATGGTTCCACTCAGCTTCAATCTAGGATCAAGACGATGGAGAATGGAATCTGCCGGATAATATTGTCCAATTGTTATATCTCGAATCATAACTCGCTCACTTTCCCAAGGTTTTATTTATACCAGGCAAATTTTATGCATATCCTTTAAGTGCCTTTAGTATCTCATCCTTTGCTTCTGATACTGTGGTTACATCGGGATTAAGACTAAAGCCCTTTTCCTTTAAGGCATTCATTACATAAGTAACCTGAGGGGCAGCCAGATGGATTTCTTCCAGTTCCTTGTATCTTGAAAATACCTTGTCAGGCTTTTCATCCATAGCCAACCTTCCCTGATTCATAACCAGAAGACGGTCCACATATTTTGCGGCATCCTCCATACTATGGGTAACCAAAATTACAGTTATTTTGCTCTCTTTATGAAGCTTTGCAATCTGGTCTAGTATCTCATCTCTTCCCCTGGGATCTAAGCCTGCTGTTGGCTCGTCCAGAATAAGAACATCCGGTTTCATAGCCAGGATGCCTGCTATGGCCACTCTTCTTTTTTGTCCCCCTGATAATTCAAAGGGGGAAGCATCCAGTAGGTCTTCCCCTATTCCTACCATTTTCAAGGCTTCATAGGTACGAAGATCAGCTTCTAGCTTTTCTAGTCCTAAGTTTTTAGGTCCAAAATACACATCTTTAAATACAGTAGTTTCAAAAAGCTGGTGTTCAGGATATTGAAAGACTAGTCCTACCTTATTTCTTAATTGCCGCATATTATAGTTCTTATGGTAGATATTATCCCCGTTAAAATAGATTTTTCCACTGGTGGCCTTCATTAAGCCATTCATATGTTGTATCAGAGTAGATTTACCGGAACCGGTATGTCCGATAAGGCCGATAAATTCTCCCTTATTTATCTTAAGGTTGATATCTTTAAGGGCATGCTTTTCAAAACTTGTTCCACTGCCGTAGACATAATTTACATTTTCAAATACTATCTGCAATATTATCACCTGCCATCTTATAAAATCCCTGTTAATTATTTACATTTTTAACCTTACTAAAGCTTCCACCAGTTCATCCACTGATAATATACCTTCCGGAATATCAAGCCCGGCCTTTCTTAGTTCAAACCCTAATTCAGTTACTTGAGGTACATCCAGTCGGTATTTCTTTATCTCATCCACCCTAGAGAATATTTCCCTCGGTGTCCCTTCCATAACTACTTTTCCTTTTTCCATAACAAATACTTTATCCGCATTGATTACCTCATCCATATGATGGGTAATTAGCAGTATTGTTATTTTTTCTTCCCTGTTAAGTTTTAGTACTGTATCAATAACTTCTTTACGTCCGTCGGGATCTAACATGGCAGTAGGCTCATCTAATACTATGCACTCCGGCTTCATGGCCATTATTCCTGCTATGGCCACCCTTTGTTTTTGACCACCGGAAAGTTTATTGGGGGAATGTTTTCTATATTCCAACATGCCCACGGCTTTTAGGCTGTCTTCTACTCTTTGCCAAATTTCTTTGGTGGGAACTCCTAAGTTCTCAGGGCCAAACCCTACATCATCTTCTACCACGGAAGATATAATTTGATTATCGGGATTTTGAAAGACCATGCCGGCACTTCTTCTGATTTCCCATATATTATCCTCTTTAGCTGTACTTAGTCCATTTACCCATACAGTTCCTTCTGATGGATACAGTATTGCATTAATATGTTTGGCAAGGGTGGATTTACCTGAACCGTTAGCTCCAAGAATTGCAATAAAATCGCCCCTCTTAACATCAAGGCTAACTCCGTCTATGGCCCTATTAATACTTTCCACATTGCCCTCTTCATCTCTTCTTATATATTCATATGCTAGATCCCGAACCTTAATCATTTCCATACTGCATCCTCATTTCTCTACTATAGCTTTATATAACATATTTCTTTCTTCATCTTTATCACACTAATGTGTCAAATGATATTTTAACTTCTAAGAAGTATATCCTATCTGCTAATTATAGTCAAGATAGATAGTGTAAAAAGAGGACGTTAACTTTAATAAGTTGTACGTCCCCTAATTTTTTATTTACACTAATTCAATTAAAACTTCCATCGCTGCATCGCCTTTACGAGGCCCGATTTTTACTATTCTTGTATATCCACCGTTACGGTTTGCATACTTAGGTGCAATTTCCTCAAATAATTTATCGGATAAATTGATAGATTTTGTATTTCTCTTTCTACCGGCATTCTCCTGGGGCACCTCAGTAACAGAATAAAGATATTTCATCATTTGCTTTCTTGCATGAAGACGGGAAGCGCTATCCTTCTTAATAGTCTTTTCTACTTCATCATATACGGTAACTTTCTTACCGTCTACTACTTCCTTAACTCTTTTGCCGTCTTTATCCTTACGTGCAACCTTAGCTTTTACTGTAACAGTTTCATAGTTATCTTTTTCTTTTACAGCAAGCGCAATCATGTGTTCAGCAATTTTGCGGATTTCTTTGGCTTTAGCTTCGGTTGTAACGATTTTACCATGATATAATAAATTGGTAACTTGGTTTCTAAGTAAAGCTTTTCTCTGACTTGATGTCCTACCAAGCTTTCTGTAACCTGCCATGTCTTTCCCTCCTTTGAATCATTCTCTTAACTGATTTAGTCCTCGCTCTGTTTTAAGGATAAACCGAGCTCTTTCAGTTTTGACAATACTTCTTCTAATGACTTACGGCCAAGATTTCTTACCTTCATCATATCTTCAGCAGTCTTATTCGTAAGTTCTTCGACAGTATTGATGCCTGCCCTCTTTAAGCAGTTATATGAGCGAACTGATAACTCCAATTCGTCTATACTCATCTCGAGCACTTTTTCTTTTTCATTGTCTTCCTTTTCTACCATGATTTCTGCATTCTTAGCATGCTCAGATAAATCAATAAAGGAATCCAGATGAACGCTTAACACCTTCGCTGCCAGACTAAGGGCTTCATCCGGTGCCAATGTACCGTCTGTATATACATCTAAGGTTAGTTTGTCATAGTCAGTAATCTGCCCTACACGGGTATTCTCGACAAATAGATTGACACGTTCTACCGGTGTATATATAGAATCAATCGGGATTACGCCGATTGGCAGGTCATCTTTCTTGTTTTTATCCGCGCTGACATAACCTCGTCCGTTTGTTATTGTAAGCTCCATATATAATCTACTGTCCGGGCCGCCACATAAGGTAGCTATCACCTGGTCTGGATTAAGTATCTCGATATCCGGGTCAGCCTGTATATCCCCTGCTGTAACTACAACTTCGCCTTCAGCCTCGATATAAGCAACTTTGGGCTCATTGGTATCACTAGTGTTTTTGATTGCCAGCTCTTTGATATTCATAATGATTTCAGTAACATCTTCCTTTACACCAGGAACAACACTGAACTCATGAACTACTCCGTCAATCTTAATTTGGCTTACAGCAGTGCCGGGTAGTGAGGATAGCATAATTCTTCTAAGAGAATTACCTAGGGTTGTACCGTATCCTCTTTCTAACGGTTCTACTACAAAACGGCCAAACTTCTTATCTTCGGAAATTTCTGCAATCTCTATATTGGGTTTTTCAAAATCAAACACAACAGGACCCTCCTTCTGGGTTATTTGAGTTGATCACCAATCTAATTATTGTTATTATTTGGAGTACAACTCGACAATTAACATTTCATCAACCGGGACATCGATTTGGTCTCTTGTAGGAACTTCCTTAACTGTACCGGTTAAATTCTCCTGGTCAGCTTCTAACCAAGCAGGTACAGTTCTTCCGGCAGTCACCTCTAAGATATCTTTATATCTTTGAGTACGTTTGCCTTTTTCTCTAATCTCTATAGTATCTCCGGCCTTTACTGTGTAAGACGGAATATTTACGCACTTACCGTTTACTAAAACATGCTTGTGGCTTACAATCTGTCTTGCCTCAGATCTTGTTCTAGCAAATCCTAAGCGGAAAATTACATTGTCTAATCTTAGCTCTAATAAAGTTAAAAGGTTTTCACCGGCTGTGCCGCCTTTCATCTTCTGAGCTCTGTCAAATAAATTTCTAAAAGGTTTTTCCAGCATGCCATATATAAATTTGGCTTTCTGTTTTTCTCTTAACTGCAGTCCATATTCACTGGTTTTCTTTCCCGCTCTGGAGAAGGACCTATTGGATTTTTTATCAATACCCAGATATGCCGGTTCTATACCTAAGGATCTGCATCTTTTTAATACTGGACCCATATCTCTAGCCATTTTCTCTACCTCCTATCAGACTCTTCTGCGTTTTGGCGGACGACATCCGTTATGTGGAACAGGTGTTACGTCCCTGATACTTGTTACTTCAATTCCGCATGCCTGAATTGCACGGATAGCAGCTTCCCTGCCTGAACCGGGGCCTTTAACCATAACTTCTACGGATTTTAAACCATGAACAAGTGCCGCTTTTGCTGCTGTTTCTGCTGCCATTTGAGCTGCGTAAGGAGTTGATTTTCTTGAACCTCTGAAGCCTAATCCACCGGCACTAGCCCAAGAAAGTGCGTTTCCTTCTGCATCTGTCAGCGTAACTATTGTATTATTAAAAGATGACTGAATGTGTGCCTGTCCACGTTCTACGTTCTTTTTGACACGCCTTTTAGTCCCTTTTTTAGCTGCCGCTATTTTCTTAGCCATTTAAACAAACCCTCCTATTGGATTATCTACCAGATTATTTCTTCTTATTAGCAACTGTTCTCTTAGGACCCTTCCTGGTTCTGGCATTGGTCTTTGTTCTTTGACCTCTTACCGGAAGTCCCTTTCTATGACGGATTCCTCTATAACATCCAATTTCTTGTAATCTCTTAATGTTAAGTGCGATCTCTCTTCTTAAATCACCCTCAACAGTCTGTGTCTCATCGATAACATCACGGATCCTAGCCGCCTCATCATCAGTTAAATCTCTGACGCGGGTGTTAGGGTCAACATTTGCTTCGGCAAGAATACGTCTCGCACTTACTCTTCCTATACCATATATATAGGTAAGACCTACTTCTATGCGCTTATCTCTTGGTAAATCTACACCACTGATACGAGCCATGTGTATAGTACACCTCCAACATAATATTGTTTTATATTTCAATGTTTTTACCGTAACAGATCTTAATCTATTACGTCAGCCGCTTTAAATTGTAACAAACATACAAACCCTATGCTTGCTAAGATTCCATGATGACGGTCATGGTTTATCTTAAGGCAGATATTATCCACCCACAATATCACAATCTCCTCTGCCTAGGGCAGATAGTTGTAACACAAAAAGCAAGAACTATATATTTAAAACAATAGAGGATTTTTACTTCCAATCTACTGTAAATTAGCCTTGTCTTTGTTTGTGTTTAGGGTTTTCACAGATTACTCTGATGCTTCCCTTTCTTCTAATAATTTTGCATTTTTCGCAAATCGGTTTTACTGATGATCTTACTTTCACAGTAATTCACCCCTTTCAAAAAAGTCCGCTTATTATTATATCACCGCAGAAATATAATAGCAAGCAATTTTTTTCTATATATCTACAATATGTTTCTCGACATATTTCATCGAAGTAGCTACATATTAAAAGATATCAAAGTCTTATTTATCACGCCATATAATTCTTCCTTTGGTCAAATCATAGGGTGATAATTCTAATGTAACCCTATCACCAGGTACTATTTTTATAAAATTCATGCGCAGTTTGCCACTGATATGAGCCAACACCCTGTGCCCATTCTCCAGTTCAACCTGAAACATCGCATTAGGCAGCTTCTCTACCACAGTACCTTCAATTTCAACTACATCGGATTTTGACATCACTCATCCTCCTTTTCTGAAATTTCAACCTGTAACATCTTGATGGCTCTTTTAATCTCTTCATTTCTTACCGTCTTATTTTTTATTGCTTCGGCAAGATTTTGATCAAAATATTTTAACCTGTTTACATGCTTCAAATTCTTCTTTTTTGGATAATCCAAGGTTCTAATCTTTCCATCCACTAAATATACATATTCATTATGGGAATTAATTATTACATAACATTTTCCGGCGTCTCTGCCCGATTTTGATATGACAAAAGTTCCTACTAAATCCTGCATTTAACAACTCCGGTTTCTTATAATATTGTAAGGATTTTGGGTTCATTATCTGTTATCAGTACGGTGTTTTCATAATGGGCTGAAAGAGACCCATCTTCGGTAACAACAGTCCAATCATTATCCAGCCAGTATACATCACATCGTCCTGCATTTACCATTGGCTCAATAGCCAAGGTCATTCCTGGCGCCAGCTTTGGCCCTCTGTTTCTTTGTTTGAAATTTGGTACCTGCGGTTCCTCATGAAGATTTCTTCCTATTCCATGTCCCACCAAATCTCTTACTACGGAAAATCCAAAGGATTCTACATAAGTTTGGATAGCTTCAGAGATTTCATGTAGATAATTCCCAGCTTTGGCGAATTTAATACCTTCAAAAAAGCTTTGTTTAGTCACTTCAATTAATTTTTTGGCTTCTTCTGATATTTCACCAACCGGAACCGTCCTAGCCGCATCTGAATGATACCCCTCATATATTACCCCGCAGTCAAGGCTTACAATATCCCCTTCCTTAAGGATATGTTTCGTGTCGGGGATTCCATGGACCACCTCGTCATTAATTGAAATACACAAAGAGGCAGGATATCCATTATAATTTAAAAATGAAGGAATGCAACCGAAGCTTTTAATAATCTCATAGCATTTCTTATCTATCTCCAGTGTAGTGATTCCCGGTCTTATTAGTTTCTCCAATTCCTCATGTACTTTTGCAAGAATTCTTCCGGATTCTTCCATTAGTTTTATTTCTTTTTCAGATTTAATGCTTATTGGCATTCAACTCTTCCTTTCAGATTGCACCCATGTTTAATCCTTTAAAAAATCCATAATTTCCTTGTATAAAACCTCAATGTCCTTGGTACCATCCATACTGCGCAATAATCCTTTTTGATTATAGTAATCTATAAGCGGTTGTGTCTGTTCGTGATAAACCTGTAAGCGTTTTTTTACTGTCTCAGGTTTATCATCATCCCTAAGAACCAGCTTTGTATTACAGTAATCACAGATATCTTCTACCTTAGGTTTTAGGGTTTTTATATGATAGGTTCTACCGCAATTAAGGCATGCCCTTCTTCCGGACATCCTTCTTACGATAAGCTCATCTGATACCTCAATATTAATTACATGGTCTATACTTTCATTTTTATTTTTAAGTTTCTTATCTAAGGCTTCTGCTTGATAGATAGTCCTTGGGAATCCATCCAGCACATAACCGTCTTTACAGTCATTAGCTTTAAAACGATCTATAATAAGATCCATAACTAATTCGTCCGGCACCAAAAGTCCTTGATCTATATATTCCTTGGCTTTTATGCCAAGTTGCGTATTGTTTTTTATATTCTCACGAAATATATCACCGGTAGATATATGGGGTATGCCAAATTCTTGGGCTATCTTTTTAGCTTGTGTGCCTTTACCGGCCCCGGGCGCTCCTAACATTATTATCTTCACACTTGTTCCCCCCGATTTTACTTAGCATTCAGTTTCTCTATCTTTTGTTGGTGATTTTTTATTTACCGTAATGAGACAATCGGGCTGCCCAAATTTAGCCCTATATGATTGTCCCACCACGGATTCTATCTTTTGCAAATTATAATTTAATTAATCATTCAAGAAGCCTTTATAGTGACGTACAAGCATCTGTGATTCAACCTCTTTGATTGTCTCAATGATAACACCAACTATAATGATAATTGATGTACCGCCAAAGCTTACACTGGCACCAAAAACTCCCGAAAAGAATATAGGTATAATTGACACGATTATTAGTCCAATTGCACCGATAAAGATAATATGATTAAGTACTTTGTTTAAATGATCTGAAGTTGGTTTACCGGGACGAATTCCAGGTATAAAACCACCTTGCTTCTTCATATTATTAGCTATCTCAATCGGATTAAATGTAATTGATGTATAGAAATAAGCAAAGAAAATGATTAATCCTATATAAATCAGCAGGCCAATTGAGTATTTAAACTCACCGAAATCAAAGTTTTTAAAGTTAATATTTAACCAGCTACCTTGATCTAATACTTTAAGTACCTTGGGCCAAAAATAGGCCCTTGCTGGATATACTCCAAAGAATGAAGCAATAACTCCGGGGAATGACATTAAAGATCCGGCAAATATAACCGGTATAACTCCTGCTGTATTTACCTTTAAAGGAATATGAGATGTTTGTCCACCCACCATTTTCCTTCCCTGTACTTTTTTCGCATACTGAACGGGAATCTTTCTTTCACCGTTCTGAATTATCAATACAAATACGATAGTAAATAAAATTACTAATAAGGTAATTACTACAGCTAAAATTGCATTACCAATGGGTTTTTGATATACAAACTGGAAAAACAATCTTATAAAATCTGCAGGCATCGTTGATACAATATTAATCAAAAGAATAATAGAAATACCGTTACCGATACCGTTTTGTGTGATTCGTTCTCCAAGCCACATTAGGAAAGTTGAACCTGCCGTAAAGGATGCTACTACAAGCACCACGTTAGTGAAGGTTAATCCATTTTCCAATACACCTGAACTGCCCCCAAAGCCGATTGCCATTGCTAAAGATTCTAGAACCGCAAGACCTACGGCCATGTAACGGGTTAATTCCTCAATCTTTTTCCTTCCGTCTTCTCCCTCTTTCTGCAGCTCCTCAAGTTTAGGTATAGCTATAGTTAATAGCTGTACTATAATGGAGGCAGAAATATATGGAGAAATGCTTAATGCAAATATTGACATCTTGGTAAAAGAACCGCCGGTTAGGTTGTTAAAGAAACCAAGATTAATACTGGAAAACACTTCTTCCACTGCTTCCCTGCTGATAGCAGGGGCAGGAAGCAGAGTTCCTAGCCTTACTATTATTAATGCAAGAAATGTATAAAATAGCTTCGCCCTGATGTCTTTAACTTTTAACGCGTTTCGGAATGTTTTAAACATACTAAATCACCTCAGCATTTCCACCAAGAGCCTGAATTTTTTCTGCTGCACTCGCACTGTATGCATTAACCTTGACATCCAGCTTCTTAGTAAGTTCTCCATTGCCAAGAATCTTAACTCCATCCTTAGGATTTTTAATGATTCCGGCTTCAATTAATGAATCAACTGTTACTGTAGCACCATCATCAAATTTATTTAATACATCTACGTTAATTGCAACTATCTCTTTTGTATTTCTGTTAGTAAAACCACGTTTGGGTATTCTTCTGTAAAGTGGCATCTGTCCACCTTCAAACCCTATCCTTGGAGCTCCGGAACGTGCTTTTTGTCCTTTGTGACCCTTGCCTGCTGTCTTACCATTGCCTGAACCATGTCCACGACCTTTTCTAAAGCGATTCTCTTTAGAACCATATGCAGGCTTTAATTCTGATAGATTCATCTACGTGCACCTCCTTCTTTGGCAAAATTATATTTCTTCAACCTTTACCAGGTGTTTTACTTGATTTATCATTCCCCTAACTGCAGGATTATCCGGCATTTCTACGGTTTTGTTAAGTTTTCTTAAACCGAGAGCCTTAATGGTTGCCCTGTGCTTAGGAATGGCACCGATTGTAGACTTCACTAATGTTATTTTTAATTTGTCTGCCATTTTGACACCTCCATATTAAATTACTTAGGTAGTGCTTTAATTAATAAGCTGTTCTACCGGAACACCACGAAGCTTTGCTACTTCCTCAGGGGTCTTTAAGCGGCTTAGTCCATCAATCGTAGCCAAAACTACATTATGCTTATTGTTAGAACCTAAAGACTTGGTACGGATGTTCTTGTATCCTGCAAGCTCTAGTACGTTACGTACCGGTCCGCCGGCAATAACACCTGTACCCTCGGGAGAACGCTTCAAGAGTACCGAAGCACCACCGAATTTACCCATATAGTCATGGGGTATGCTTCCGTTTTCATCAATAGGTACACGGATTAAGTTCTTTGTTGCAGCTTCTTTACCCTTGCGGATTGCTTCGGGAATTTCTGCCGCTTTACCAAGTCCTGCGCCTACGAGTCCGTTTTTATCACCGACAACAACTAATGCTGTAAAACGCATATTACGTCCGCCTTTAACAACCTTAGTTACACGCTTGATTGATACTACTTTATCTTCAAGTTGACTTGTATCAACAGTTAAACGTTTCATGTGTTTTCCTCCTTACCTAGAATTCAAGACCGGCTTCACGGGCCGCATCTGCCAACGCTTTGATCTTTCCTTGATATATAAAACCGCCTCTATCAAAGACAACAGCCTTAATACCTTTTTCAACTGCTCTTTTAGCAATAACATTTCCTAAATATGCTGCGGCTGCCACATCGTTGGTTTTTTCAAGTTCCGCCTTAACATCTTTTTCTAGGGTAGAAGCTGCAACTAAAGTATGTCCGGCCGTATCATCAATAATCTGTGCATACATGTGATTATTGCTTCTAAACACTGCCAAGCGCGGTCTCTCAGGAGTACCCGTGAAACGGTTACGGATTTTTCTATGCTTTTTTCTTCTTATATCAGTTCTTGATTCTTTTTTAACCATCTTATTTCACTCCTCCTTTACTTCTTACCGGCCTTACCAACTTTGCGTCTGATTACTTCATCAGCATACTTAATTCCCTTGCCCTTATATGGTTCGGGTGGTCTCTTAGCTCTGATTTCAGCGGCGTATTGGCCAACCTTTTCTTTATCTATACCTTTAATAATAATCTTGTTCTGATCTACTGTAGACTCAATACCTTCCGGATCGATCATTACTACCGGATGGGAATAGCCAACGGTTAATGTTAACTCTTTACCAGACTTAGCTGCTCTATAACCAACACCGTTAATCTCAAGAGTCTTTTGATATCCTTCGGTAACACCGATAATCATATTTGCAATTAATGTTCTTGTAAGACCATGAAAGGCTTTCATCTTCTTCAAATCATTAGGTCTATTTACAATTACTTCTGAACCCTCTACCTTGATAGTCATCTCAGAAGGTAATAATCTTTCTAATGTTCCTTTGGGTCCTTTTACGGTCACTTTATTATTTTCTGCTACATCTACAGTTACACCTGCAGGTATAGCGATAGGCATTCTTCCTATACGTGACATGCCCGCACCTCCTATAATATTTGGATCAATTTAATCTAGTGTCTTGTAAACATATAAGGTGCATAGTATGGAAACTTTTAGTTTACCATACAAATGCAAGAACCTCTCCGCCTACATTTTGTTCTCTTGCTTCCCTATCGGTCAGCACACCTTTATTTGTTGAAATAATAGCAATTCCTAAGCCGCCAAGTACCTTTGGAAGCTGGTCTTTACTAGCATAAACACGAAGGCCCGGTTTTGATATTCTCTTAAGTCCGGTTATAATCTTAGTGTTTTTATCTTTACCATATTTTAAAGTGATATGGATTGTTTTAAAATTTCCGACTTCTTCAATTTCGTAATTCTTGATATATCCTTCCCTTAATAGGATATCCGCGATGGCAATTTTCATCTTAGAAGCAGGTACATCAACTGTATCATGTTTTGCAGTATTTGCATTACGAATTCTTGTAAGCATATCTGCAATTGGATCGCTCATTGTCATTTATTTTGCCTCCTTTCCTATCAATTACCAGCTTGCTTTTTTAACGCCTGGTATCTGTCCTTTATATGCTAATTCGCGAAAACATATTCTGCAGATTCCATATTTTCTCAAATATGCATGGGGACGGCCACATATTCTGCAACGGTTATATTCTCTTGTGGAGAATTTTTGTTTACGCTGTTGCTTTACTATCATTGACTTTTTAGCCATGGATTTTTCCTCCTTACTTTCTAAATGGCATTCCAAACCCTGTTAACAGTTCACGAGCCTCTTCATCTGTTTTGGCTGTGGTAACAAAGATAATATCCATACCTCTTACTTTGTCCACCTTATCATAGTCAATTTCAGGGAAGATTAATTGCTCTTTAATACCGAGGGCATAATTTCCTCTGCCGTCAAAAGCATTGGGGTTAACACCTCTAAAGTCACGAACTCTAGGTAGTGCCAGGTTAATCAAACGATCAGCAAAATCATACATTTTTTCGCCACGTAAGGTTACTTTACATCCAATTGACATGCCTTCCCTAAGTTTAAAGTTGGCAACTGATTTCTTAGCCTTAGTAATTACCGGTTTCTGACCTGCGATAATCTCTAAGTCTTTAACTGCGGACTCTAATACTTTGGCATTTTCCTTTGCCTCACCAACACCCATGTTGATGACGATTTTATCAAGCTTCGGCACTTCTAAAGCATTCTTGTATCCGAATTTCTTTATCATGCCAGGAACGATTTCATTATAATAAAAATCTTTTAGTCGAGCCACTTACGAAAACCTCCTCTCTTAATTAGTCAATAACCTCGCCGGTTGATTTAGCAATACGTACTTTCTTAAGGCCATTTTTACCTTCTACGAACTTAAAACCAACTCTGGTTACTTTTCCTTTATGAACATACATAACATTCGAAGCATCAATAGGCGCTTCCTGGCGGACGATACCACCCTTAGGATTTGCCTGGTTGGGCTTGGTGTGCTTGGAGATCATGTTTACACCTTCAACGATAACTTTACCGTTTCTTACTTCAAGTACTTTGCCCTCTTTACCTTTATCTTTACCGGCAATAACTTTAACGTTATCACCCTTCTTTATTTTCGTCGTTGCCACGGTTGACACCTCCTTATAATACTTCTGGTGCTAAAGAAACTATTTTCATGAAATGTTTCTCTCTTAATTCTCTCGCTACCGGTCCAAAGATACGGGTTCCTCTTGGATTATTGTCATCTTTGATAATTACAGCAGCATTTTCATCAAATCTAATATATGATCCGTCTTTGCGGCGTGCGCCCTTGACGGTACGTACCACAACAGCTTTGACAACATCGCCCTTCTTAACAACACCACCAGGTGTTGCATCTTTAACCGAAGCAACAATGATATCGCCAATGTTGGCATATCTTCTGCCTGTTCCGCCTAATACTCTGATACAAAGCAATTCTTTTGCACCGGTGTTATCGGCGACTTTCAGTCTTGATTCAACCTGTATCATGATAATACTCCTTTCAGTTGTAATAAATCCAACCTATATTAAATTATTTTGCCTTTTCGATTATTTCAACAAGTCTCCATCTCTTGTCCTTTGACAAAGGTCTTGTCTCCATAACTTTTACACGGTCACCGATTTTGCATTCATTATTTTCATCATGAGCCTTTAATTTATAGGTTCTTTTTACGATCTTACCATATAACGGATGTTTTACATTATCAACGATTGCAACTACAATGGTCTTATCCATCTTGTCACTGACAACTTTACCGATCCGTACTTTTCTCAAATTCCTTTCCATACGATACTCCTTTCCAGGACTTTCGGCCACCAATTTACTTGGTCAAGAGTCCTAATTATTTGGAAGCCTTCTTCATCTCTGAAATAACAGTCTGAATTCTAGCTATGTTTTTTCTAACTTCCTTGATTCTACTAGTATTATCCAACTGATTGGTTGCATTTTGGAATCTAAGGTTGAAAAGCTCCTTCTTCGCAGCTACTAACTCTTCATTTAAATCTGCAATGGATTTTGTTCTTAAATCTTCTACATACTTTTTAGTTTTCATTGTCTTCACCGCCTTCTAAGTCTGCACGCGATACTATTTTACATTTTACCGGTAATTTATGCATAGCAAGACGTAACGCCTCCCTAGCAGTTTCTTCAGGAATTCCGGCAATTTCAAACATAACGCGTCCCGGTTTAACAACTGCTACCCAATATTCTAATGATCCCTTACCGGAACCCATACGAGTTTCAGCAGGTTTAGATGTTACCGGTTTATCCGGGAATATTTTAATCCATACCTTACCGCCACGCTTTGTAAAACGAGTCATAGCAACACGGGCCGCCTCGATTTGGTTTGATCTAATCCAAGCGGGCTCTAAGGCAACAATACCATAATCACCATGAGCAAGGGTATTACCCCTGGTAGCCTTTCCGGTCATTCTGCCACGGAACTGCTTACGATGTTTAACTCTTTTTGGCATTAACATTATTTATCGCTCCCTTCCTTTTTTGCTCCTTTTTTGGGAAGCACTTCACCATGATAAATCCAAACCTTGACACCAAGCTTACCGAATGTAGTATCAGCTTCTGCAAAACCATAATCTATATCCGCACGGAGTGTCTGTAGAGGAATGGTTCCTTCACTGTAAAATTCTGTACGGGCAATATCTGCACCACCTAAACGTCCACCAACTGAAGCCTTGATACCCTTAGCTCCTGCCTTCATGGTTCTTGCCATTGTGGACTTCATAGCTCTTCTAAAGGAAATACGATTCTCAAGCTGGGATGCAATGTTTTCTGCTACAAGCTGAGCATTTAAATCCGGTCTTTTAACTTCCTTTATTTCTATATTTAATCTCTTGTCCGTAAACTTCTGGATTTCTACTTTTAGCTTATCTATCTCGCTTCCGCCTCTACCGATAACCTTACCCGGCATTGCGGTATAAATAATTAACTTTAAACGATCAGATGCTCTTTCTATTTCAATCTTGGACACACCTGCGTTGTATAATTTCTTCTTGAGATATGTTCTGATTTTATAATCTTCTACCAGATTATCGGCAAAATCAGCTTCAGCATACCATCTAGAATCCCAATCATTAATTATACCGACTCTTAAGCCGTGAGGATTAACCTTTTGTCCCATTATTGCCCTCCTTATCTTTCATTAAGCACAATTGTGATATGGCACATTCTCTTTTCGATACGATAAGCGGTGCCACGTGCTCTTGGTTGAATTCTCTTCATAATTGGACCCTGGTTAGCATAACACTCTTCTATATATAATTTGTCTGGATCCATATTTTTAACCTCAGCATTTGCAATTGCTGACTTTAACAGCTTCTCAATTAAAGTGGAAGCGTATCTTGGACTATATGCTAAAATACCAAGTGCTGTTTTTACATCTTTACCACGAATAGCATCTAATACAAAACAAGCTTTTTGAACAGACACTCTGGCATAGGATAATTTAGCTTTTGCTCTGTTGTCTTTTACTTCGTTTCTTTCTCTTTTAATTTGGGATCTATGTCCTTTTGCCATGGATGAACCTCCTTCCATTAAACCCTATAAATTATTTTCTACCGGCTTTCTTCTCGTCTTTACCATGTCCTCTATAGGTTCTGGTAGCAACAAACTCACCCAGTTTATGTCCAACCATATCTTCAGTTATATATACAGGAACATGTCTTCTTCCATCATGAACCGCAATTGTATGACCAACCATCTGTGGGAAAATGGTAGAACGGCGTGACCAAGTCTTTATAACAGTCTTGTCACCGGATTTATTGAGCTCTTCTACCTTTTTCAGTAAATGATCGTCAGCAAATGGTCCTTTTTTAAGTGAACGAGCCATGTATTCTAACCTCCTTAGAATTAATCACTTCAGTAAATAACTTTACTTACTTATTTATAAGTTCTTCCGTCTCTTCTTCTTACAATCAGCTTATTAGACTTCTTATTAGTCTTTCTGGTCTTAAGACCCAAAGCAGGCTTGCCCCAAGGTGTTGAAGGACCGGGACGACCGATACCTGTTCTACCTTCACCACCGCCGTGAGGATGGTCATTAGGGTTCATAGCTGAACCACGAACTACAGGTCTGCGGCCCATATGACGCTTACGACCGGCCTTACCAACTGTAATAAGTTCATGGTCAATGTTACCTACCTGGCCAATTGTTGCTCTGCAGTTTGCTAAAACCATTCTCATCTCACCGCTGGGAAGACGAAGGGTTGCATATTTGCCTTCCTTAGCCATAAGCTGTGCTGAGTTTCCTGCTGAACGAACTAACTGTCCGCCCTTACCGGGATGTAATTCTATATTATGAACTTCGGTACCAACCGGAATATTAGCTAGAGGTAAGCAGTTACCTACTTTAATCTCTGCATTTTCACCACTCATTAGGGTTGTTCCAACTTTAAGTCCGTAAGGTGCAAGGATATATGCCTTCTCACCATCAGCATAATGAAGCAATGCTATATTAGCTGTTCTGTTAGGATCATACTCTATGGTAGCAACCTTTGCAGGGATACCGTCTTTTCTTCTTTTAAAATCTATAATTCTATATTTTCTTCTAGCTCCACCGCCACGGTGTCTTACAGTGATTTTACCTTGATTATTACGGCCAGCCTTTTTATTTAAAGAAACCACCAGGGACTTCTCAGGCTTAGTAGCTGTAATCTCAGAGAAATCAGAACCGGTCATGTGTCTTCTAGAAGGTGTATATGGGGTAAATGTTTTAATTCCCATAATTTGCACTCCTTTCAAATGATGTACCTGTTATACATCGTTGTTTGTATCATATCCTTATTTATATATATAAGTCAGATCTTATAGTCCGGAGAAAATCTCAATATCTGCGCTGTCTTCTGTTAACTGAACAATTGCCTTCTTGGTTTTTGCGGTTTTACCCACTTGGTAACCTCTTCTACGAGTCTTACCTTCAAGATTCATTGTGTTTACCTTAGCCACCTTAGTGCCGGCAAACATTTTTTCAACAGCTTCTTTTATTTGGTTTTTAGTAGCTTCCGGATGTACTGCAAATGTGTACTTCTTTTCGCTCATAGAGTTCATACTCTTCTCTGTAACGATAGGCTTAAGGATTACATCATAGTATTTTAAATCTGCCATTATGCGTACACCTCCTCAATCTGTGCCACAGCATCCTTAGTTATAACTAGGTTATCATACTTAAGGATATCATAAACACTAATGGAATTAGATAAAACCGTTCTTACATTAGGAAGGTTTCTTGCAGAAAGTTCTACATTTGCATCCTTCTTATCAAGAACAATCAGGGCTTTGTTAACCTTAAGGTTGTTAAGCACCTCTTTCATCTTCTTTGTCTTAATCTCATCAAAGCCAAACTGATCTAATACTAAGAATTTGTCTGCATTCACTCTTGAAGTTAATGCTGATTTGATAGCCAGGGCTTTTTCTTTTCTATTCATCTTAATTGAATAATCTCTTGGCTTTGGAGCAAATACAACTCCGCCACCTTTCCATTGAGGAGCTCTGATTGAACCTTGTCTTGCATGACCGGTTCCTTTCTGTCTCCAAGGCTTTCTACCGCCGCCTCTTACTTCGGCACGGGTCTTAGCGCTTTGTGTTCCTTGACGTTTGTTGGCCAGCTGACTTACAACCGCCATATGAACTAAATGTTCATTTATTTCTACTCCGAAGACTTTATCGTTAAGCTCTAATGTCCCAACTTCCTTGCCTTCGATATTATAAACTTTTACATTTGCCATCTTTACGTTCCTCCTTTCTTAGCTCTAGTTTGCCTTCACAGTTTCTTTAAGGATAACTAAGGATTTCTTCGGTCCGGGAACTGCACCTTTTACAAGAATAAGGTTCTTCTCTGCATCAACTCTAACAACTTCAAGATTCTGCACAGTTACCTTAACGCTACCCATGTGGCCAGGCATCTTCTTGCCTTTAAATACACGACCTGGGCTGGTTGCAGCACTGTTAGAACCTGCATGTCTATGATACTTTGAACCGTGGGCCATAGGTCCTCTGCCTAAGCCATGTCTTTTGATGGCTCCCTGGAAACCTTTACCCTTTGATTTTGCAGTAGCATCTACCCTGTCACCTGCTGCAAAGATATCAGCTTTGATTTCTTGACCAACCTGGTAGTCTGCTGCATTTTCAAACTTGAACTCTTTTAAAAATCTTTTATTTTCTACACCGGCTTTTGCAAAGTGTCCCTTTCTAGGCTTGTTTACCAGATTGTCTCTGATATCGCCATAAGCAACCTGAACTGCATTGTAGCCGTCGTTTTCTACTGTTTTTACTTGAGTAACGTAGACGGGACCTGCTTGCAGAACCGTTACCGGAATCAGCACGCCGTTTTCACCGAAAACTTGAGTCATTCCGACTTTAGTGGTTAAAATAGCTTTCTTCATCTCTTACCTCCTATTTAATCTACAGCGGATTACACATATGTGCAATCATCCTAGATGGTCCATATATATACATATAATAAACCCTAAGGATTTCTTCATATTTATTTTTTCTTACTTTATTATGGACATTCCTTGACGCAACAATTATTATTTCGTCTTCATTTTGATGTCGATATACACACCGGCAGGCATTTCCAATCTGGATAATGCATCAACTGTCTTTTGAGTAGGTGTAATGATATCAATCAGTCTCTTATGAGTTCTTTGCTCAAACTGCTCTCTGGAATCTTTGTATTTGTGTACCGCCCTAAGAATTGTGATAACTTCCTTTTTTGTGGGCAAGGGAACCGGTCCGCTTACTTTTGATCCTGTCTTCTTTACAGTATCAATAATCTTCCCTGCAGATTGATCAATCAGTTGATGATCATATGCCTTTAATGTGATTCTCATTATTTGACTTGCCATAAAAAAAGCCGCCTCCTTTTCGCACTTAAATTCAGTACGACAAGTGGTGACTGTACACTCATCCGTGCGTATCTTCATTGTCCATACTAAAAATCCGGCTTCCTAAAGGTGAACCTAACAGGGGCTAGGCCGGACCACTCTTGTCAACGAGATCTTAACACGTTTTATCTGCTATTGCAGAAGATTTATTTGTACAGTGACTTGTCGCCAGTTTCATAACTTGACCTTCGCTCCACGTAAAAACCTACTGAAATCCAGTAGCAACCTCACGTTTCAACGCTATCAACGTCACAACAGTGACATTATACACTAGGCCCAAGCCAATTGCAAGCATTTTTTTTATAAATTTATAACTTTTTTTATCATTTATAATGTCTTTTATTTCTATTATTTCTATATTATATATCAAAGTAAATATATTAAACAGGACATAATTGGAAAATTAGTACAATCTTATATTAAAGAATAAAATGTAAATTTAAGCATAGGCTAAATATTTTCTAAAAATTCTAACTATAATTTAACTTGACGATGCAGTCCATTCATAATAAACTTAAAATGTAATCACTTAGAATTTTTTGTTATAAGTGCTTTAAAAATAAATTAACAAGGGAGAGATGAGCATGGGTATTTTAACAAGATTTAAGGACATAATGTCAAGCAATATTAATGCACTTCTTGATAAGGCCGAAAATCCTGAGAAAATGATTGATCAATGTCTAAGGAATTTAAACTCCGACCTTGGTAAAGTAAAATCTGAGACAGCTGCTATTATGGCAGAGGAACAAAGAGCCAAGAGAGCCTTAGATGAATGTAACGGAGAAATTGAAAGAATGCAGCAGTTTGCAATCAAAGCCTTAGAAGCTAATAATGAAGATGATGCTCGCAAATTCCTGGAACAGAAAGCTTCTCTGACAGAAAGACAAAAAGGACTTCAAGAAGCATATGATCTGGCCAGTACCAACGCTACCCATATGAGACAAATGCACGATAAGCTGGTGGCGGATATCGGTGAGTTAGAAGCCAGAAAAGATATGATTAAAGGCAAGCTTGCAGTTGCAAAAACTCAAGAACGGATAAATAAAATGGGAGCCTCCGTTGCCAGTGCCAATAATTCCATAGCAAGCTTCCAAAAATACGAGGATATGGCTGATAAGGCTCTTGATAAGGCCAATGCCATGGCTGAGCTTAACCGCTCATCTGCAAAACAGTCTATTGATGATTTGGCCAAAAAATACACATCCGACGTATCAGTGGATGATGAACTGGCAGCATTAAAAGCTAGTTTAAATAAATAATCCGATTAAAATGTCCGCCTAATAAGAAACTTATCTTTACTATTAGGGGACATTTTATATTAAGGGGGTAGAAATAAATGGTAACTCATTTTAAGTGCCCAAATTGTGGGGCAGATATGGAATTTGATACAGCCTCTGGAATGCTAAAATGTGATAGTTGCGGACGGGAAGAAAACATAGAAAATATGCCGGTTAACAAGCAGCATCCTAAGGGAGTTAAAGTCACTTATGATATGGACTATGAAGATAAAAAAGCTTATGAAACCGGCTTTGATAATGATTATGCTGATCCCTTATATGATGACGACCAGACTCATCACTCTACATTTTCCGAAAATGAAGTAAATGAATACCACTGTAAAAACTGCGGTGCCGTGCTTATGACTGAGGCTCAGACTACTGCTACCAAGTGCAGCTTCTGTGGTGCCGGTATAGTAATCAGCGATCGCTTATCAGGAATCTATGCCCCGGAGTATGTTATTCCTTTTACCATCAGTAAAGATCAGGCCATTGCTGCATTTAAAAAATGGTGTAAGAAAGGACTTCTAAATCCAAAAGATTTTAAAGTGGCCGATAGAATTAAGGATATTACAGGACTTTATGTACCCTTTTGGTTATATGATCTTAACGGAAAAGGCGAGGCAGAGGCTATCTGTACCAAGGTCCGTACTTATACCAGAGGTGAGTGGAAATATACGGAAACCAAGTACTATAATGTGTATCGTAAGGTGGATTTGAATTATTTAAAAGTCCCCTGTGATGCTTCAAAAAAGATGGACGATACCTTAATGGATAGGATTGAACCTTACTCCTACAATGATCTTAAGAATTTTAAAATGCCCTACTTGGCAGGATATATAGCTGAAAAATACGACTTTGATGATGATGAACTGCTTCCTAGGGTGAAAAATCGTATCCATTCTTATGTGGAAACATATCTGCGTTCTACCATAAGCGGATACTCTACCGTATATTTTACCAGGAAAGATATACATATCCGTAAACAGAAATCTGACTATGCCCTACTTCCTGTATGGATGGTTTGCTACGATTACAGGCAGGCAGAGCATAACTTTATTATGAACGGTCAAACCGGTAAAATTGTAGGAAGACCCCCTATTAGTACTGCCAAAGTGATAGCTTGGTTTCTTGGGGTGTCTGGGGGATCCTTTCTAATATTTCGCCTGCTGACATTATTACTGGGAGGTGGATTGTTATGATTTATAGGAACAGGTTTTTACTTTGCTTAATTTTATCTTTAAGTCTGGTTCATATAATATTCGGAACAAGAACCGCTTATGCCACTTCCAAACGTATTTATGATGAAGCAGGATTACTGACTGGTGAAGAAATAGATGAACTAGAAAGCACCATTAAGCTATATGAAGAAGTATCAGGCATTGAAATATTTATCCTAACCCATAATGATAAAAAATCCACTTATCCGGAAAAATACATTGAGGATTTTGAAGATAGACTTCCTGAAGCTGATCGGGTATATTTTTTATATGATGTCTACCGGGGTGAAATATTTATGGAGGGATATGGACTTGCAGAAACTTATATTCATTCCAAGAGAATAGATAAAATACTAGATAGAATGGTAGATGATTTGAGAAACGGTAATTATTTTACTGCCTTTGAAACCTATATTGTTAAATCGGCGGCTTATATGGATGATGATTCTGAATTAAATTATGATCATAACTACATCTATGATAATCCTCCTCAAGGATTTGACCCTAATAATGAATATAGTTATGATGATTATGATTATGACAGATATTATGGTGAAGAATCAAATGATAATATCCTTCTTAATATTTGGTTTCAGTTATTTGCCTCTTTTGGAATCGGAGGAATAGTAGTCGGCATAATGGCCTATAATTCCGGTGGTAAAATGACAGCAGGAGCAAGAGATTATCTAGATAGAAGTCGCCAAAGTCTTATAGGAAAAAAAGACCATTATGTTAGAACTACTGTATCCAAAAGCAGAATACCCTCCCAAAGTTCCGGTTCGGGAGGAAGCAGCAGCCGTGGTGGCTATAATTCAGGTGGCTTTAGAGGAGGTAGATCAAGTGGCGGACGTTCTCATAGTTCCGGAGGTAGAAAATTATAAATTCTAGTAAGTAGATTTACGGAGGTAGCTAATGTTAGGAAATAAAAGTTGTAAAGCTAGTAACTACCTAAAATTAATAATACTGATAAGTATATTTGTAATTACAACTGTAGTGGCAGTATCATGTGATAAAAAGGGCAGACCCACCGGCAAAGAAGAACCGGACGTAACTAAAGAGCCTGAATCTGATGATTTGGTCCCATCGGGTAACTTAGATCCATCTGAAGATGCTTTTGAGTCTCTTGACCCTAATCAGCCTATCTTTGGATCACTGGTATTGGTTAGGGATAACCAGCTTTTTTATAAAAAAGGTAGCTCCAAAAATTACTCTATTGTTTCAAAGAATCTAACAACACAAGAGGAAAATGAGATTGTAACAGTGGAGCTTCCTTATAGTGATGTGGGAAATTTTTGCTTAAAAGGTGATTATATCTACTATGATCGTGATGATCGCCTCCATAAGGTTTCCTTGGATGGAAGCAATGATACAAAACTTTATAAAAGAAAAGCCGATTTATTAGGGTTTTATGGGGATGATGTAATTGTTTTTGACAAAAGCTCATACTCCCTTATCCGTATTAATAATGACGGGGAATATAAAACCCTCCTTAAAAAAGGCTACTTTTATATGGAAGCCACAGTAATGGCCGAAGGTATATATTATATCCTTCCTAGTTCAGAAAAGAAAGATGAGCCTTCAGTTCAACTTTATTATATGGACTTTGAAGGTAATAATAAAACCCTGCTTCTTGAAGATAGAGAAGTTTTTCATTTAAAATCTAATAATAATGAAGCATTCTTTATAGCTAGAGATTCTCATAAGTTTAAGATATATAAAGTTAAAGATAAAAAGCTAGATATAATTTATAATATTAACCGAGAAGATCTAGAGGCACTAGGCTATAGATGGGATTTTCTCCTTCCCACCGGAGTATACTTACTTGGGGTAACTTCTACCCATGTCTATTACGGTGTTGAATTTGATGCTGACGGTAAGGAAGCCTTACATGTATATTCAGTAAAAACAGACGGAAGCGGCCATGAATTATTTTATATACCTTCTGATATGGAAGAACTAAATCCCGCAGCTTACTTTAGTAGGGGCAGCATAGACAATGGTTATCTTAAAATTCTTTTTGACTGTGATACCAATCCACCGGAGACCTTGTATATAAACCTTCAAGACAAATCCTTTATGCTATTTGACGGTGCCTATCACCTGGCTATGGATGTGGAAGGAGATTATGTATATTACTTAAAGTCTTCGGAATATGACTCCGGTGAATTGACCCCGGAGATAGAATACAAATACCAAGAAAGTAAGATATCAGATTTATTAAACGAAAGGATAAGTAAGTAAAAGAACACTATTTTAAAAGAAATCTAAAAGTTAATTATTTATAAATATTTACGGGAGGTAGAAAATGGGCTTTTTCTCAAGACAATTTGCAAATGTAGTAGAATGGAAAGAATTTCGCGATGATATGATATTCTACAAATGGAGTAATAACGAGATAAAAAAAGGTAGCCGTCTCATTATCCGTCCTGGTCAAGATGCTATCTTTATGTTTAACGGAAAAATTGAAGGTATTTTCAAGGATGAAGGAGACTATGATATAGAATCTCAGATTATTCCTTTCCTATCCACCCTTAAAGGTTTTAAGTTTGGCTTCAACAGCGGCATGAGGGCTGAAGTTCTATTTGTTAATACTAAAGAGTTTATTACAAAATGGGGCACACAAAATGCCATAAATATTCCGGCTCCCTCTTTACCAGGGGGTATGCCCATAAGAGCCAACGGAACTGTTTCCTTTAAAGTATCAGACTATGTAAAGCTTATTGATAAAATAGCCGGGGTTAGGGATAGCTATTTTGTAGAAGATGTAAGGCTTCGTATCAGATCAGTCCTAGACCAGCTTTTGATGAAATGGATCAGTAAAGAAGGCAAAGATATGTTTAATCTCCAAGCCAATGCCTTTGATATTGCTGCAGGAATTAAAACCGACCTTGATATGCAGTTATTTGACAGCGGTCTTGCGGTAACCGGATTTAATATTATGAGCTTTACCTACCCTGAAGAAATTCAGAATATGATTAACAAAAATGCTTCCCATAGCATGGTAGGGGACTTATCTCGCTACCAACAGATATCAATGACTGATGGTATTGCCTCCGGTAAAGTTAAAGGTGGAGGTACAGCCGCAGATATGGCAGGCATGATGATGGGAATGAATGTGGCTAATCAGATGATGCAAAATATAAACCAGCAAGCAACTAATAATCAAAATTCAACTAATCCAGCAGAGGGAACAAAGCCTAACTTCTGCCCCAACTGCGGTCATAAAAGCAGTGGTGCTAACTTCTGCCCCAACTGTGGCCAAAAGCTAGTCTAGAATTTAAATAGAGCATTTCATCAGGGAGTAGATGCACTCGGATTTGAACTTATTCCTGTTAAGTAGACAAATAAAAACTATCTTTATCGCCAACCGAAATTATTGTACGGTTGGCGATATATTTATATAGCTATAATTTGGAAATAAGGCCTGTGATAAAAGCCTCATACAATTGATGTGCCCCTTTTGTATCCATTTATAGTATTTAAACTCTGTTGTGTCAGTTGTCACTTTCTGGTGTGGTATATGCGTATTGAAGCGCTGTGAATTCTGTTAGGAGCAACCGTTCCAACCTTCCCTTTGTATGAACTATATTTTCTGCTTTGTAATCCAAGTTTTTGCATTATTCTTTGAACTTTCTTTTTGTTAATAATATATCCCTGATTACGTAGTTCACCAAACATTCGACGATATCCATAATCCTTATTAAGCTCTTGGATTTCACGTATCTTCTCTTCAAGTTTCTTGTCAGGATTCTCTCTGTTAAATCTCTTTTGCCAGTACATATAAGTCGCTTTGGACATACCTGTATACGAGAGAAGGTCTTTTAGCTTGAACTGTCTTCGGAGACTGCTGATGATTCGTGCCGTCCTCTCATTTTTACTTCGTCATCTAAACGCAATCTCCTCCGTTCTTTTAAAAAAGCATTCTCGATTCTTAACTTAAGAAGTTCGTTCTCTAATTCTTTTACATGTTCAGCACTTGTATTAACAGCATTTTTTTCAAATGGCTGAGTCACAGCTCTTATCCAATGTTTTCTTACGACCTTTCTTGCGTACCCTCAAAGCTTCAGGTCCTGCAATTCGAAAGTCGTTTACCCACTTAGCAATTAACGCAGGGTTATTAATACCTTGTTGAAGTGATAATTCCTGATATGAAAGTTCATTTGATAGATATAGTTCTACTACAGAAATCTTATATTCAACAGAATAATTTTTATATCTTCTAGATCTACGTAATCCCTCATCACCCATTTTTTGATATGAATTTACCCATTTAGATACTTGCTTATTATCTGGTATACCGTAATCCTTTGCCAAAGAATAGGTACTACCTTTACTTGATAAATACGCTACAACAACCTCTTTTTTGAATTCAAAGCTATATTTAGCCATAAAAATACCGACCTCCAATCGTTTGATTTTTAAGTCTAACTTTTGGGAGTCGGTACAAATTGAAAGGTTTTTAATATCGTGAGTTCTATAAATAATATTTGCTTTTTCATAAATATGATATGCTCCACCTAAGTCACAAATTTTTCTATTTCATTTGCCTTGCTTATAAAATGTAATATATTTCCTTATCCTGGTTGATTGTTCCATTAGCTTTTATTATAATATAATTATAACTGCTATGTTCGTTGTAGCGTTTATGTTGCTAACGCAACTATTATCAGCTTCAGTATTTGCAGCAATAGAAGGCGAGACTATTGGTGGCAAGACTGGAAATCTAAAAATATTTTATGATTTATCAATAGCAAAAACTTCTGCTTATGCTTCAACTACAGCAAAACTTTATGATCCAAATCCTAATTTATCCACATACGTTTAAGCTAAATATTATGATGCAGCCAGTGCTTCTTATCGTATACATACAGCTTCTGGTACAACATCAGCTACTAGCTATCCCCCTAGCGATGTAATATCGGCAAAATCAATACATACAGCTAATTCTAAAGATTGGGGATATTTTAGAGCAACCCTTATACGCCCTTAGATAACAATATAAGTTGTACTGTAAGACAATATTTACTTAAATTCTAGACAAATTAATCATCACTTGATAGTACTTTTTATAATATCATAAAATTTAGTAAGCAAACTAATAAATCAATATTCTTGAGTAAATATATTAATAAATATACACTGCTACCTAATTTTAAATTTTACAAATATTAATTCTTTCTGAATATTTATTCAAATTATTTAACAAAATTCTTCTATAACCATGTATATTCCTTTTTGTGGTAATATACCTATAATCTTAGGTAATCTAATTCTTTTGGTTGATTATGATAATCCGTGCCAATCACGTACAAAATATTCAAGAAATGTATATACGTTCAGTCTATTTACTATCATGTTCCTTACAAGCATTTCCATACTAATTAGTTATAAATCCATCACATACTGATTGTAATATTGAGTACCTATAAAAATCTCATTCAGATAAAAATTTGTAAGAACCAAATCCATCTAGATATTCCTGCTACTCTTCCACAAGTAATTTTGAAGTATGTGGTGATTTTGTCAAATAATAATTTTCATAAATAAACTTTAGTTATTTACCTTGTCTACATATAGAGAACCATATCATTGTAGATCGCTTACTAAGTGGCATAATAATACCATATTATGGTTGAATTTAACAAATGCTTTGCTATAATATAATGGTAAATTATTGTTAGGTAATACTAATATGCCCTTAAATATATAATGACACAATTTGTACTGTTATATATTTATGCTTAAATAATACATAACCAATAATCGCTTGTTAACTTTTACAACTTCATAAGTTATTTAGTAACATCGGAACGGAGGTAATCGATGAAAAAAAACACTATACTTTATTTATTTTCTACAATCTTTATATTTTTTTTGACGGCATGTAGCGATAAAAGTAATTGGAAAGATGATTTTAGACTTGAGGCAGATGACAAGGAAAATATTTCATCTGAAGATAATCTTTTATTAAACAATTCAGAAACTTCAGATGTATATAAACCCACTTGGATTGACATAGCCCCGGAGGATATGCCTTACCAATATGCAAATATGTTTAAAAGTGTGTCCGGTGCATTTGTTATAGACCTTACTGAAAAAATTTTGTTTGAAGCTACATATCAGGGAAAGCCGACACTTATGGAATATAAAAAAGATTTCGGACACATTGAAACATTTTGTAAGCTTGCCACCTGTTCGCACAATACTGATGAATGTGTAGCGGGAAATGTATACCAATTAGATTATCGAAACCAAATACTATGTGCAGGGCGTACTCAAAAAGATGCTGATATATGGATATCGCAGTTAAAAAATGGACGCTTTGAATTTGTAGCCGGTCCCGTAAATAGCTTTGTTCAAGGTGATGACGGATATTACTGCACAACCAAAGATGCTTCCTTGGTTCGTTTTAAGTTTGGCTCAGACAAGCCACAGTTACTGGTGGAGAAATTTCAATATATTAAACCTGTAATATTAGGTAACTATCTATATGCTGCAAATGAAGTAGAAGTTGTAAGAGTAGATTTAAGAGGACCGGTTTACAATGTTGAGACTGTTATTAGTGATGTTATTTCATGCTACTCTACAGATGGAAACCATCTATATTATCTTAAGATGGAAAGCGAAAAACCTGCTCTATATCGCTGTGATCTGAAAGGAAATAATCAGGAACTAGTTTTAAACAAGCTGATCTTTCCAACATATCTTTCCTATGATGATACTTATATATATTATAGTACTACCAATAGAAATAATCCCGATGATCCCACCAATGGTAATATATATCGTTTTAGTAAGGATTTATCAGGAGAGCCTGAGCTTTTGTGCGAAACCAACGCCAACTATCCAGTTGTATATGTATTGCCCACATCACCCGATACTTTACTGGTAGAAGCAAATAATTTTTATTATTTTCTGCCAAAGACAGGCGGTGAGTTAATTGAATTGGTATTGCCATAAATAGAGTGGTTTTTTGAATTATATAACTTATTATATTTAGAAAGTTTATAATAAATACTTATCTATTTTTTTAATATAACCATACATACTTCGTCTGTTGTATCTTCTGTTTTGCTATATTAATTTCTATCAAGTGATGATTTTATAAGGAGGAAATGTATTATGAAATACAGGAAGACAGTTTTATTCGTTGCAATATTTTCGTTGCTACATCTATTGTCAACTTCGGTTTTTGCAGTAGAAAATGACTTAACTGATGGTGGTGAATATGGAAAATTGCGTATATATTACGACCTATCCATATCAGGTTCAACTGCTTATGCTTCAACTATAGCATATCAATATGAACCAAATCCTAATTTGTCTACATATGTTGAAGCTAGATATTATGACGTAGGTAGTAATACTTATCGTTTAAAAACAGCTTCCGGTTCAACATCAGCAACAAGCTATACCCCTAATACAGTAGTTGAAGCTAAGTCAGTTCATACAGCTAATTCTAAAGAATGGGGATATTTTAGGGCAACTCTAATACGTCCTTAAATATAGTAACATAAGTTGTATCATAGAACATTTATGCTTTAATTAAATAATATATCAATAATCATCACTTGATAGTATTTTTACTGTCATACAAATTTTAAAGGCAAACTAGAATATCGGAGGTCATCGATGAAAAGAAGTATCATAATCAATTTGTTTTTTGCTTTCCTTGTTTTGTCTTTGACTGCATGTAGCAACAAAAGTAATTGGAAAAATGAATTTAATCTTGAAATAGATAATATAGAAGATATTCCATCTGAAGAAAACCCTACATTAAACAATCAAGAAGTTTCAAATAAATATAAGCCCACTTGGATTGACATAGCCCCGGAAGATATGCCCTACCAATATGCAAATATGTTTAAAAGTGTATCTGGTGCATCCGTTTTAGATATGCCTAAAAAACTTTTATTTACAGCGGTATATCCAGGAAAAATTGTACTTATGGAATATATAAAAGACAGTGGACGTATTGAAAGCTTTTGTAAACTTGCAACCTGTTCCCATACTAATGAGGAATGTGTGGCGGGAAGAGTAGGGGAATTAGATTATCGAAACCAAATACTATGTGCAGGACGTACTCGAGATAAAGATAATATGTGGATATCACAGTTAAATAATGGACGCTTTGAATTTGTAACCGGTCCAGTAAATAGCTTTGTTCAAGGTGATGACGGATATTACTGCACAACCGAAGATGCTTCCTTTGTTCGTTTTAAGTTTGGCTCAGACAAGCCACAGTTACTGGTGGAGAAATTTCAATATATTAAACCTGTAATATTAGGTAACTATCTATATGCTGCAAATGAAGTAGAAGTTGTAAGAGTAGATTTAAGAGGATCGGTTTACAATGTTGAGACTGTTATTAGTGATGTTATTTCCTGCTACTCTACAGATGGAAACCATCTATATTATCTTAAGATGGAAAGCGAAAAACCTGCTCTATATCGCTGTGATCTGGAAGGAAATAATCAGGAACTAGTTTTAAACAAGCTAATCTTTCCAACATATCTTTCCTATGACGACACTTATATATATTATAGTACTACCAATAGTAATAATTCTGAAGACCCCACCAATGGCGATATATACCGTTTTAGCAAGGATTTATCAGGAGAGCCTGAGCTTTTATGCAAAACCTATGCCAACTATCCGGTTGTATATGTATTGCCCACATCACCCGATACCTTACTAGTGTATATGAATTACTCTTATTACTTTCTGCCAAAGACAGGCGGTAAATTAATTGAATTGGTATTACCATGAGAGGAGATGAATAGATGTTGCTGGAATTACAGGGATTAACCAAGCACTACCATGATAAGGTTGCACTAGAAGATGTGTCCTTATCATTAGATCCGGGAATATGGGGACTTCTTGGACCTAATGGTGCAGGAAAATCAACTATGATGAATATTATTGCCGATATTCTACCAAGGACAAGAGGGGAGGTATTATGGAACAAAGAATCCGTTAGAAAACTGGGTAATAAATATCGTTCGATTTTGGGCTTCCTTCCTCAATCTGTGGGTTTATATGAACATTTTAAAGCAAGGGATTATCTTCGTTATATGTGTATCTTAAAAGATATACTACAAGAAAAAAATAAAAAGAAAGAATTGAAAGAACATATAGACAGTATTATAGATACAGTCAATTTAAGCTCCGATGCTAATCGTCGTATCCGTACTTTCTCAGGGGGTATGCGTCAGCGACTAGGTATAGCACAAGCACTCCTTGGAGATCCGAAACTTCTAATATTGGATGAACCTACTGCCGGATTAGATCCCCAGGAAAGAATTCGCCTTCGTAATACTATAGCAGCTTCATCAGCCAATCGTATCGTTTTATGGTCTACCCATATTGTTTCTGACATTGAGAATATAGCTTCAAAGATTATAATGCTTCGTAAGGGCAAGTGCATTGCTGTGGGTACTCCAAGCGAGTTAGTTTCTGAACTTAATGGACAAGTATGGACCCTTGATATTTTTCCTGAGCAGCTTAAGGATTATCAAAATCGCTTCACAATATGTAATATCGCTCTTGAGGGAAATACTAGACATATTCGTCTGATTGCTGCAAGCAAACCCCATCCTGAAGCATTACAGGCAGATCCTACATTAGAAGATCTCTATCTGTTTTATTATGGAGAGGAGGGGTATCATGAAACTGATTCAGTATGAAATACGTAAAGCTTTATCCAGTAGGTTTTTGATTGTTTTTTTATTGCTCCTAATTGCCCTTAATACATTTTTATTTATGGAGCCATGGAGCAGTGATGATATGTTTATTGCAGGAAAACTTTACCGTGATACCCGTCCCTTATATGACTTTTTATACTCAGCCAATAGTGATGCTTATAATGAATATATAGACTGGCTTACTGATGTGTATGGTGATGAATGGCAATATTCATTTGTAGAACTTAACAATGATGGTATACCGGGACGTTTCCTTCCCGCTGCCTATCAGGAAGTAAGTGCACTTAGCAACTGTTATACATTTATTAATATACTCTTTCCTGAAATATTAGCAAATCGTGAGCATATAGTGGATACCGCCCGTAGATTAGGGGGAGTAGCCTATATGGAAGATGATTACTATGGCATGCGCATGAATCTGGATATAATTAAACACTACAGCGTTAAGCCTGCAATTCTTCCGGCTTTTGCTACTGATGAAAATGAGGGAGTCTTCTGGGTTGGCAATCAAAATGGCTGGAAGCATTTTTTTAATTATAAATGGGGTAATTTGTTTGCAATATTATTTTCTTTGCTAATTTCATCGAGAATATTTCCGTTGGAAAATAAGGCTTCATCATTACTCTACGCAACACCTAAAGGACGCTGCCATACTGCAGTAGCCAAGCTAACAGCAGCGGTACTTATTTCAGCTATTATCTCCTTACTATTCTCCTTGTTAAATATTATACTTACTGCTTGGCAATATGGCTTAGGAGGTATAAATGCCTCTATTTTATCTATATTGCAGTTTTCACTTAGCCACTTAAATCTGACCATCGGACAAACCATTTTGCTATTTACACTGTTTCAGACTTTTGGTGTAATGTGCATAGCCGTGGTGGCAACTGCTCTTTCATATATACTAAAAAGTAACCTTGCTTCATATCTCGGCTCAGTAGTATTTTTAGGATTATCTTATGGCTATTATTTGCTTATGGGTAAAAACTATGATATACCTGTTGTTTTTAGAACTTTGCCGGATGTTACCCTATGGGCAAGACCTATGTGGATGTTTGAAACTTATAGAGCAGTTAATCTATTCTCTTATCCCCTTATGCTAGAATGGGTCTGTTTCTTTTTTTGGTTACTTATTATTATAGCCTTATATGTTTTAACCATCATGCGAAGCAAGAAAGGGGTAAGACTAAGTTGAGGATAAAACTTATGTATTATGAGATATATAAGGTACTGTTCTCTTACAAGATAATATGGCTTATCATGGCTTTTCTTCTAATTAAAACTGCAGTAGTTTGCATATTACCTGAACTACGTGATCCTCGCATAAAAATATCAAAAAATCAATATGACAAGGTCTTGGAAGAAGTCGCAGGGGAGACATCTCCCAAAAAGGAACAGTATATATTTGAAACTAATGAACACTATCTATCAACCCTTAATAAATATCAGGATAATTTGAATTTATATTTAGCAGGAAAGATAGATGAAGATGTATGGAAAGATTATACCAATGAATATAATGAAGCCAAGCTTTATGGTAACGCCTTTTCTATGTTAAATGAAAAAGCAGAGGCCTTTGTTTCATTTCGTACTTCTTATGATTCTGATCTGCCTTTACAGGCCTATTTTTATGAATATGGATGGCATAGCGTATTTATATATATGAGCTTTCCCGATCCTATATTGTGTATTTTTGCCCTCATAATAGGTATTCAATTTATTTGTCCGGAAATATCATCAGGCTCCATGCAAGTTATATTAACCTCAAAAAAAGGACGTAGGTCTTTATTTATTACTAAGCTGATATCCTTATTTATTTTGCTGGGATCTACAGCTATTATCAACATAATAATTGAACTTGTAGTATTTTATTCACGTTTTTATCTAAAAGAAGGCCATTGGCCTTTATATTCTATAACACTATTTATATCTAATCCTATTAAACTTAACCTTTATCAGGCACTTGCACTACTTATGGTCATTCGCCATATGGGATTTATATTTACCGGACTTTTTGCTTTTTGTATTGCCGGATTAACGGAGAATGCCTCCCATGGAATGTTTATATCTATATTGTTAATATTACTACCTTGGCTTCTTATACCAGATATACCATTTACCATAAGCGCCTGGCTGTCCGGAACTCCTGTTTTAAAAGTATCATATAGGATTACTCCATTAATTGTGCTAATAGTTACTTTAATTATAACAACATGGATTTTCTATTATAAAAAATTTTTATTAAGAAAGATTATTATTCATAAGAATTAGAATCTTCTTTTAAAATTTTATATACTATAAAATTAATTACTATATAATTCAAGGAGGATATATAAAATGAAAAAATCTAAAATAATCCTATTAATATATCTTACCTGCATCATGTTTTCTGCTTGTTCATCCAAAGATAGCTCATCTAAAGATTCATCGATAAATCAGACCCCATCCACTCCAGCAAAGGAGGATGTTTCCGATTTGCAGCAAAATGATTCTAAAGTTTACCGGTTCTCCTGGGGATATGACGTATTTAGACCCGGCGAAGAAATGGGCATCTATCAGGAAGAAGGTCAGTTAGTACGCTCCACTGTATATAAAGGGGGAGAACTACCCTTAGGAGTTAGCATTTTTATAAATAAAGACGATTCTGAACCTATAAATTTCGGCCTTCTAGTACTGGTAGACGGTCTTCCGGTTGAATTTACACCTGAAGGTGAGCGACAGGCCACTTATATGCATCCTTTTCAAGTGATAAAAGATACTATATGTAAGTTTACACTAACACCAACATTCCAGTCTGAAGCAGGACGAATTGATATTATTATCGCTGCGGATTTAATGAATATTCAAGGTGATACTGCTGTACTTCCCCTTTACGTTGATAATCAATCAGGAGAATATAATAATAAAAATAGTAATAATCCGGTTCATGTTTTAAGTATACCATCTGACTTTCAAGCAAGTCCACAAAGTGGGGATGCCCATATTCCTTGTTGGATTTATCAAGCAGATACTGATGAATCCATGCATACGGGGCAATCTGCTACTAATAGGATAAACTTATCTTCTGACGGAAACGAATGGCTATATGAAAGTACAACTGGACTGCCGGGAGAACTTAGAACAATCTTTTTCCTAGACTATAAACCATATATTGTTCTAAATGATAAACCATATGTTGATTGGTCCCCTTCATATGGAGAAATGTTATCCCTACCTATTACATTTTCAGATATTGAAGATTCTTCCATCTTTATGCCCGTTACTATACGGATGGATGATACTGACATGAAGCATCAAACTTTAATACTTCGTCGTTTTCTGATAAATCCCTAATCTAAAAAAGCCTTTGTAGATAATAAAATCTGTCATCTACAAAGGCTATATTATTTATAGATATTCTGAAAACTCACCGGTAAAATACCTTTTATAAATTAGGTTAATTTACCTTAAATACCTCATCATTCATCAATCTACTTAGTCTCCTGCTTGCATCTTCCTTGCTTTCTCCCTTAACACCAAAATAAAATTTAATCTTTGGTTCTGTACCTGAAGGTCTGATTGCACACCAAGCATCCTCACTCATCTCATAGTAGAGAACATTGGATTTCGGAAGATTTGTAGGCTTAACTTCTCCTGTTTTTAAATCAGTTATGGTATCGGCTTCATAATCTCTTATCTTCAAGATTTCATATCCCCCGGCAGTTTTGGGAGAGTTTTTCCGATAGTTTTCCATAATGGATTTAATCTTCTCCATTCCCTCTATGCCCTTTAGGGTAATAGCTACGGTCTCTTCTTGGTAATATCCATATTTCTTAAAGATATTTTCCATTTGCTCATATAGGCTTATTCCTTGGGATTTGTAATAGGCACAAGCCTCACATAAGATCATAAGTGATACTACGGCATCCTTATCTCTGGAATGGGTTCCTACTAGGTATCCATAGCTTTCCTCATAACCAAAGATAAATTCATTGGAGCCTGTTTCTTCAAATAGTTTAATCTGCTCTCCTATATATTTAAAGCCGGTTAAGACTTCTATAAGCTTAGCATTGTAGTGTTCTGCTATCTTATCGGATATATTACCTGTAACGATAGTTTTTATCAGGGCACTGTTCTTAGGTAATATTCCTTTAGCGGCTTTCTGGGAAAATACATATTCGGCAATTAAAGCACCTGTCATATTACCGTTAAATAATACATATTCCCCTTTATTATTTTTTACCTGGACTCCCAAACGATCCGCATCCGGATCTGTGGCCAGGATAATATCAGCTCCAACTTTATCTGCCAGTTCTTTTGCCAAGGTAAACACCTTAGGGTCTTCCGGATTAGGATATTCTACTGTGCTAAAATTAGAATCCGGCTGCTCCTGCTCAGACACAACATATACATTACTAAATCCTAATTCCCTAAGGATTCTTTGTACCGGCATATTACCGGATCCGTGTAAGGGTGTATATACAATGGTTAATTTCTTACCTTCTTCACTAATCGGATTAATCGTAAGGGCTTTTAAGCTTTCGATATACCTGTCATCAATTTCCTGTCCAATTATTTTTAGAAGACCTTCTTTTATAGCTTCCTCTTTTGTCATGGTCTTTGCTGCGGCAAAGTCAGTGATTGCATTAACTTCTTGAATAATTTCCACATCCTTAGGATATGTAATCTGTGCTCCGTCTTCCCAGTATACCTTATAACCATTGTACTCAGGGGGATTATGGCTGGCTGTTATAACCACTCCGGCAATACAAGCAAGTTCTCTTACAGCAAAGGATAACATGGGGGTAGGCCTTAATGAATCAAACAAATAAGCCTTAATCTTATTGGCAGCCAAACATAGGGCCGTCTCCATGGCAAATTCCGGTGACATTCTCCTGGAATCATAGGCTATAACGACTCCTTTACTCTCCCCTTTTTGCTTAATTATATAATTTGCCAGTCCCTGGGTAGCCTTTCTAACGGTATATATATTCATTCGGTTAATGCCGGCTCCCAGTATTCCTCTTAAGCCTCCTGTACCAAACTCAAGGTTTTTAAAAAATCTTTCCTTAATTTCTTTATCATTACCTTCTAATGCTTTAAGTTCATTTCTAGTGTCTTCATCAAAATACGGATTTGTAAGCCATTCATTATACATTTCTAAATATCCCATACACAAACTCCTTATATTTATTTATAATCCCACTATCTGGTTACTGTTTTTTTATTTTGAAAAGAGGAGCATGAGGCTGCCCCGCCCCCTTGCTCCTCTTCCCAAAATTAGCATTTTATTTTATAGACCGTCACTATAATCGTCTTCAATTATGCCTTTTAAATTAAATTCTGTTTCTGTCCAGTCACCGTCATTGTGGGTTTCCTCACCAAGGGAAATATGAGCATCGTCTACGCCGGGTTTACTGTCTTCACGGCCAATATAGTTATCGCCGCTGGTATATTTTTCTTCATCATATACAACTTCAGGTATTCCGTCTTCTACATAATTATCCCCCTGGTCCTGGTTTTCAGGGTATTCTAAGGTTTCAAAGTCTTGGCTATAACTGCCTTCAGGATACATATCAGCAGCCATTAAGCTTTCTTCTTGGATATCTGTATCCAACTTAACTGAACGGTATCTCTTCATGCCGGTACCGGCAGGAATAAGCTTACCGATTATAACATTTTCCTTAAGTCCTATTAAAGGATCCACCTTACCTTTAATTGCGGCTTCGGTTAAGACTTTAGTTGTTTCTTGGAATGATGCTGCTGACAAGAAGGAATTAGTTGCCAGGGAAGCTTTTGTAATTCCCAGCATTACCTGTTTACCCTCTGCCGGCTGTAAGCCCTGTTCTTCCATAGCCTTATTTACATCATTAAACTCCATAATGTCTACCAAAGCACCGGGTAGGAAGTTGGTGTCACCGTTATCTTCTATACGGACTTTCTTAAGCATCTGACGAACTATAACTTCGATATGCTTATCATTTATTTCAACACCCTGCAGGCGATATACCCGCTGAACTTCTTGTATCATATAATCCTGAACTGCACGGACTCCTTTTATTTTAAGGATATCATGTGGATTTACACTACCTTCAGTCAGCTCGTCACCGGCCTCGATAATGTCTCCCTCCATAACCTTAATCCTTGAACCGTAAGGAATAAGATATGCCTTAGATTCCATAGTTTCAGGATTTGTTACAATAACTTCTCTTTTCTTCTTGGTGTCCTTAATGGTAACTGTGCCGCCAAATTCTGAAATAATTGCAAGTCCCTTTGGCTTTCTGGCCTCAAAAAGTTCCTCAACACGAGGAAGACCCTGTGTAATATCGTCACCGGCCACACCACCTGTATGGAAGGTACGCATTGTAAGCTGGGTTCCCGGTTCACCTATGGACTGTGCCGCAATTATTCCTACCGCTTCACCTACTTGAACAGCTTCACCGGTAGCTAAGTTGGCTCCATAACATTTTGCACATACACCGATATGGGACTTACATGACAGTACGTTACGAATCTTAACCTTATCTACACCGGTTTCTATAATCTTAGCTGCCCGCTTTGGTGTAATCATATGATTTGCTTTTACAATTATATTACCTTCTGCATCATATATGGTCTCGCAGGAAAATCTTCCTGTTATTCTTTCCTCAAGGGTTTCAATAACTTCACTGCCGTCAGTGAATGCCTTTACCCACATACCTGTAATTTCTTCTTCATGTTCGCAGCAATCTGCCTCACGGATGATTAAATCCTGAGCTACGTCAACCAAACGTCTGGTCAGGTATCCTGAGTCCGCAGTACGAAGAGCAGTATCGGAAAGACCTTTTCTGGCTCCATGGGCTGATATAAAGTATTCAAGTACATCAAGTCCTTCACGAAGGTTGGATTTGATAGGCAGTTCAATGGTACGGCCTGATGTATCAGCCATCAGTCCACGCATACCTGCCAGCTGCTTAATCTGCTTATCAGAACCACGGGCGCCGGAGTCTGACATCATTTTAATATTGTTAAATCTATCTAAACCTGCAAGAAGCGTTTCAGTAAGTTCATTGTCTGCTTCCTTCCAAGTATTAATTACAGCATTGTAACGTTCCTCTTCTGTCATTCTACCACGGCGATATTCTTTAGAAATACTTTCTACGGTTTCTTCTGCTTCCGCAAGAATCTGCTTCTTCTCTTCCGGAACCTTCATATCGGATATGGAAACAGTAAATGCCGCCCTGGTTGCATATTTGTAACCTAGGGTTTTAACAGCATCTAACAGTTCTGCTGTCTGAGTCGCCCCGTGGATATTAATGCATTTTTCAAGGATAGGTTTAAGCTGCTTCTTTCCTACAAGAAAATTTATTTCAAGTTCAAGGAAATTTTCAGGTTTACTTCTATCAACAAATCCTAGGTCCTGGGGAATTATTTCATTGAAAACAAAGCGTCCTAAGGTGGATTTTATCATTTTAGACTCTTCCACCCCTTCATTATTTATACCTGTCATTTTTACTAAAATAGGCTCATGAAGTGTAATTGTTTTATTTTCATAGGCTAGGATTGCTTCATCAACACTCTTAAAGGAATGTAAAATTCCTGTATCATTTTCTCTTTCTATGGTCAGATAATAGATACCCAGAACCATATCCTGAGAAGGAACAGTTACCGGTGCACCGTCTGAGGGTTTTAATAGGTTGTTAGGTGACAGTAACAGGAATCTACATTCTGCCTGAGCTTCCACAGACAAGGGTACATGGACAGCCATTTGGTCTCCGTCAAAGTCCGCATTGTATGCTGTACATACCAAAGGATGAAGCTTAATTGCCTTACCTTCTACAAGTACAGGCTCAAATGCTTGGATACCCAGTCTATGAAGGGTCGGAGCACGGTTTAACATAACCGGATGCTCTTTAATAACATCCTCCAATACATCCCATACCTCAGGCTGAAGTCTCTCTACCATCTTCTTAGCTGACTTTATATTATGGGCGGTTCCTCTGGCTACCAGCTCTTTCATAACGAAAGGCTTAAACAATTCAATAGCCATTTCCTTAGGAAGACCACACTGATAAAGCTTTAATTCGGGACCGACAACTATAACGGAACGACCGGAATAGTCAACTCTCTTACCAAGAAGATTTTGACGGAAACGTCCCTGTTTACCTTTTAACATATCAGATAAGGATTTTAAAGGACGGTTGCCGGGGCCTGTTACAGGCCTTCCTCTTCTGCCGTTATCTATTAAGGCATCCACAGCTTCCTGTAACATTCTCTTCTCATTACGAACAATAATATCCGGAGCTCCTAGTTCTAACAGTCTCTTTAAGCGATTATTTCTGTTGATTATTCTTCTATATAAATCATTCATATCGGAAGTTGCAAATCTTCCTCCGTCTAGCTGAACCATAGGACGAAGATCCGGGGGGATAACCGGAATTACGGTAAGAATTAACCACTCCGGCTTATTTCCCGACTCCCTAAAGGCCTCAACGACTTCCAGACGTTTAATAATTCTCGCCCGCTTTTGGCCTGTGGAATCCTTTAATGCCCTTTTTAAATCCTTAACTTCCTTATCTAAATCAATATTTCTTAAAAGCTCTTGTACAGCTTCCGCACCCATTCCTACACGGAAGCTACCTTCACCATATTTCTCAATTGCTTCCTGTTTTTCCTTTTCATTAAGAACCTGTTTGTACTGAAGGTCGGTATTTCCCTTATCCAGTACAATATAGGAAGCAAAGTAAAGTACTTTTTCTAGGGTCCTTGGTGACAAGTCAAGGAGTAAACCCATACGGCTTGGTATTCCTTTAAAATACCATATATGGGATACCGGTGCTGCCAGTTCAATATGACCCATTCTTTCACGGCGTACACTGGCTTTTGTAACCTCAACACCACAGCGGTCACAAACGACACCTTTATATCTGATTTTTTTATACTTTCCGCAATGACATTCCCAGTCCTTACTGGGTCCAAAAATTCTTTCGCAGAACAAGCCATCCTTTTCCGGTTTTAAGGTTCTATAGTTAATGGTTTCAGGTTTTCTTACCTCGCCTCTGGACCATTCCCTAATTTTTTCCGGTGAGGCTAGACCAATTCTAATTGCATCATAGGTTATTTCCTGCTCATTGTTATACATAATATCAGGCATTATTTGGCTCTCCCTTCATTAACTCTGCTTTTGATACTAAGATAGGGTTTTACTCAAGTTTAATCAAAACTAAAGTCATCTTGCTGCTCTACTTCACCCGAATCTTCCTCGTAGATATCAAAAATATCGTTGTCAATATCCTCACCTTCTGTCTTGGTGAAACCGGCGTCTTCATAGCCCTCCTCATCATATCTGAAGTTATTATCTCCTTCAATTAACTGAGTCATATCAGAATCACCGTATTCTGAATTTTCTGTCAACCTAACCTCGTTACCATATTCGTCAAGAACAGTAACATCAAGAGCTAAGGACTGAAGTTCCTTTAAGAGAACCTTAAAGGATTCCGGTATGCCGGGCTCACTGATATTTTCACCTTTAATAATTGCTTCATAGGTTTTTACACGACCGGTTACATCGTCAGATTTTACTGTCAGGATTTCTTGGAGAATATATGCCGCACCGTATGCTTCCAGTGCCCATACTTCCATCTCACCAAATCTCTGTCCGCCAAACTGTGCCTTACCCCCTAGAGGCTGTTGTGTTACCAATGAATAAGGTCCTGTAGAGCGGGCATGAATCTTATCATCAACCAGATGATGCAACTTCAAATAATGCATAAAGCCTACGGTTACCGGCTGGTCAAAGAACTCACCGGTTCTTCCGTCTCGAAGCATAATTTTTCCATCACTGTTAATGGGAACACCCTTCCATTCATTATTTTCACCGTGATGTTCTTTCAGATAATCGAAAAGATAAGGATTTATATTATCTTTATACTTTTCTTCGAATTCTTCCCATTCTAAGTTGGCATAATCATTGGCTATTTTTAAGGTATCCATAATATCAAATTCATTGGCACCGTCAAAAACCGGAGTTGCCACGTCGATACCTAAAACCTTTGCAGCTAAGGACAGATGTATCTCAAGTACCTGTCCGATATTCATACGGGAAGGTACGCCTAAGGGGTTTAATACTATATCTAAAGGTCTTCCGTTTGGTAAAAATGGCATATCCTCAACAGGTAACACACGGGATACAACACCCTTATTACCGTGTCTTCCGGCCATCTTGTCACCAACCTGGATTTTTCTTTTTTGTGCTATATATACACGAACAGTTTCGTTAACACCGGGAGATAATTCATCTCCGTTTTCTCTGGTAAATACCTTGGCATCTACAACAATACCATACTCACCATGAGGAACCCTTAAAGAAGTATCCCTTACTTCTCTTGCCTTCTCCCCAAAGATTGCTCTAAGTAATCTTTCTTCGGCGGTCAGTTCAGTTTCACCCTTAGGGGTAACTTTACCCACAAGAATGTCACCGGCACGAACTTCTGCACCGATACGGATAATTCCTCTTTCATCCAAGTCCTTAAGGGCTTCGTCACCGACACCGGGTATATCCCTGGTTATTTCTTCGGGACCAAGTTTGGTATCTCTTGCCTCAGCCTCATATTCTTCTATATGAATAGATGTATATACATCCTCTTGAACCAAACGTTCACTAATTAATACAGCGTCCTCGTAGTTATATCCTTCCCAGGTCATAAAGCCAATCAAAGGATTCTTACCAAGGGCCAGCTCACCCTTACTGGTTGAAGGACCGTCTGCAATAACCTGACCTGCCTCAACCCTATCACCCCAATTTACTACAGGTCTTTGGTTAATACAGGTACCTTGGTTACTCTTGGAAAATTTAATGAGACGATATGTGCTCTTTGAACCGTCATCATTTTTAACTAAAATCTCCCTGGCAGTCACCTTTTCCACAGTACCGGATTTTTTAGCCAGAACGCATACCCCGGAGTCGATGGCTGCCTTGGCCTCAATTCCGGTTCCTACTACAGGAGCTTCTGTCTTAAGAAGGGGAACAGCCTGACGCTGCATGTTGGCACCCATTAGAGCACGGTTAGCATCGTCATTTTCCAAGAAAGGAATTAATGATGTAGCCACAGAAAAGACCATCTTAGGAGATACGTCCATTAAGTCAATCTGCTGCTTATCATATTGGGAAGTTTCTTCTTTATATCGGCCGGATATACTGTTGCCAATAAAATATCCATTCTCATCAAGCTCAGCATTAGCTTGTGCTACTACATATCTATCCTCTTCATCTGCCGTCAGATAAATTACCTCATCGGTAACCTTAGGATTTTCAGGATCAGCCTTATCTACCACACGATAAGGAGCCTCTATAAATCCATATTCGTTAATTCTTGCATAGGTTGCAAGAGAGTTAATAAGACCGATGTTAGGACCTTCCGGGGTCTCAACAGGACACATTCTTCCATAATGGGAATAGTGTACGTCACGGACTTCAAAGCCCGCTCTGTCACGGGAAAGACCACCCGGTCCTAAAGCTGATAGACGTCTTTTATGAGTCAGCTCACCCAAGGGGTTATGTTGATCCATAAACTGTGACAACTGGGAGCTTCCAAAGAATTCTTTTACCGCTGCAGTCACAGGTTTAATATTTATTAAGGATTGAGGACTTATACCCTCTAAATCCTGTGTTGTCATTCTTTCTCTGACAACTCTTTCCATTCTAGACAGTCCGATACGGTACTGGTTCTGTAAAAGCTCACCCACCGCACGAATTCTTCTGTTGCCCAAATGGTCAATATCATCTATATATCCTATACCATATTCCAGATTAATATTATAATTTATAGAAGCAATTATATCTTCTTTAGTTATATATTTCGGAACCAGGTCGCTGATATTTTTTCTAAGTGCTTCCTTAATATCTTCAAGAGAAGTATGATTCTCTAAAATCTTTTTTAATACAGGGTAGTAGACATATTCATTAAGACCCATGGATTTCTTCTCTGCAACACTGATTTCAGGTAAATAATAAGAAAGGTTAACCATCATATTGGAAATAACCTTCACATTTCTTTCATCCGCTTGTACCATAACAGAAGGTATAGCAGAATCTTGTATAATCATTGCTAATTCGTTACTTACTGTAGTCCCTGCTTCAGCAATTACTTCACCGGTGGACTTATCAACTACATCTTCAGCCAGTACAAAACCTACGATGCGATTACGATAAGCCAGTTTTTTATTAAATTTATAGCGACCTACTTTCGCCAGGTCGTATCTTCTGGCATCAAAAAACATACTGTTAAGTAAGGCTTCTGCATTTTCCACTGCCAGTGGCTCACCGGGACGAAGTTTTTTGTATAACTCTAATAAACCATCCTGATAACTACCGGATGGATCCCTAGCTGTACTTGGGTCTTTAGCCAAACTTGCAAGAATTTTCGGTTCCTCACCGAACAGCTGCTTAATTTCTTCATTCGTTCCATATCCTAATGCTCTGATAAATGTTGTAATCGGAACTTTTCTATTACGATCTACCCTAACATAGAATACATCGTTGGAATCAGTTTCATATTCCAACCAAGCACCTCTATTGGGTATGACAGTAGCAGAAAATAATTTCTTACCAATCTTATCATGATCTACAGCATAATATATACCGGGGGAACGTACCAGTTGGCTTACAATTACTCTTTCCGCACCATTTATAACAAATGTACCCGTTTCAGTCATAAGCGGTAAATCGCCCATAAATATGTCATGTTCATTAATTTCGTTATTTTCTTTATTATGGAGTCTGACCTTTACCTTTAAGGGAGCTGCATAGGTTGCATCTCTTTCCTTACATTCTTCTATTGTATATTTAATATCATCCTCACACAATGTAAAGTCTACAAACTCCAGACTCAAGTTTCCGCCGTAATCAGTAATCGGAGATATATCATCAAATACTTCTTTAAGCCCTTCTGTAAGGAACCATTGATAGGAATCCTTTTGAACCTCAATTAGATTAGGCATCTCCAATACTTCCTTCTGCTTGGAGTAACTCATTCTAACGTTGTTACCAACCTTGACCGGATGCATTCTGTTTCTATCCATTGACGTTTTCACCCCTTGAGTTTAATTATACATAAGACTCCCCCAAATTTTAGGGAGTCTTATAATTTGTTATAAAAATATCTTTTCTTTTTTATCCGTATATGCTATAATAATGTTAATTAGGCATATAACACCACAATAGTGCACTTTTCATACTACCACAAAGGTTTTCCACTGTCAACATTAAATTTGTTGACTTTTTATGTTTTTTTTAAATGTTTATATATTATAGTTAGATTATTCCCATTTATTACATAATATTACATCTTAATGAATAAGTTTTGACAATTATAAGGGCTTATGCAGAGTAACTACTTTGCATAAGCCTTATTTTATATTTTCTTCAACATCTAAGTAAAAAAGTATCTATAGTAGAAGAAATACACCCTTTACTATAGATACCTTTTTTATTGAAATCTTAAAATTGTATCAGATTACTTTAATGTAACCTTAGCGCCTTCAGCTTCTAACTTAGCCTTCATATCGTCAGCTTCTGCCTTGCTTACGCCTTCCTTAACCATCTTAGGTGCGTTATCAACAAGATCCTTAGCTTCCTTTAAGCCTAAGCCGGTGATGTCACGAACAACTTTGATAACCTTAACCTTGTTAGGACCAACTTCAGTTAACTCAACATCAAATTCGCTCTTTTCTTCCTCAGCTGCGCCGCCTGCTGCTGCGCCACCTGCTGCTACTACAACACCTGCTGCTGCAGATACACCAAATTCTTCTTCACATGCTTTTACTAATTCATTTAATTCTAATACAGTAAGGCCTTTAATTGCCTCGATAAATTCTTGAGTTGTCATAATTATATACCTCCATCTAAATTTGTTTTGTAAGTTTATCTTACTCTAATAATACAATAGGTTATCGTCCTAATAACTTACCAGATAATTATGCTGCTTTTTCAGCAATCTGCTTAAGCACTCTTGCAAGATTTGCAATAGGTGATTGTAAGCTTCCAAGTAGTTTGGAAATAAGAACTTCTCTGGAAGGAATAGCGGCAATTTCCTTTATACCTTCCTTATCATAGTATACTCCTTCAACAACGCCTGACTTGAACTCTAATTTTGGCATTTTCTTAGCCAAATCATTAATAATTCTGGCAGGAGCTGTTACATCATCAATACCAAATGCTACGGCTGTAGGACCTTCTAAATCCTTTGATAATGCTTCATACTCAGTTCCTTGGAAAGCAAAATTCAATAATGTGTTCTTATATACCTTGTATACAACACCTGCTTCCCTTAATTTCTTACGAAGCTCTGTATCTTCTGCAACTGTAAGCCCACGATAGTCTACAAGTACTATAGCATGCGCATCTTTGGCATAACCTTTAATCTCTTCAACTATAGGCTGCTTTAATTCTACTTTAGCCATTAGGTACACCTCCTTTTAGTATTTCGTCATAGGTCTCCAATAAAAAAACCTCTTCCTGCCAAAGCAAAAAGAGGTTATATTTCATATAATATAAACCAACTTCTCCTCGGTAGGCGGTACCACCTTACGCCTTACGGCACCTACTGTCTTCGGCAGTTTTTATTTGTTGCAAAACGCATTATAACATGAATTATTAATCCAAGTCAACACATATTTGCAATTTATTTATTAGCTTAATTTAGCAGTGTTTAATTTTACGCCAGGGCCCATTGTAGAAGCTAATGTAACACTTCTTAAGTATTGTCCCTTAGCTGCTGCAGGTTTTGCCTTAATAATTGCTCCCATTAAGGTCTGGAAGTTATCATTAAGCTGCTCCTCTGTAAAGGAAGCTTTTCCGATAGGTACGTGAATAATATTTGTCTTATCTAATCTATACTCAATCTTACCTGCTTTTATATCTTTAACCGCTTTAGCAACGTCCATTGTAACTGTACCTGCTTTAGGGTTAGGCATTAAACCTTTAGGTCCAAGTACACGTCCTAAGCGACCAACTACACCCATCATATCGGGAGTAGCAACTACAACGTCAAAGTCAAGCCAGCCGTCGTTCTGAATCTTAGGAATCAGTTCGTCTCCGCCTACAAAATCTGCTCCGGCTGCTTCTGCTTCTGCCACTTTATCGCCCTTGGCAAATACAAGTACACGAACTGTCTTACCTGTTCCGTGGGGTAGAACAACTGCTCCACGAACCTGTTGATCCGCATGACGTCCGTCAACGTTTAGGCGGATGTGCGCTTCTATAGTTTCATCAAATTTAGCAACTGCTGATTGTTTTACTAAGCTGATTGCTTCTTCTGCATCGTACAAAGTATTTCTGTCTATTGCCTTTGCAGCATTAAGATATTTCTTTCCTCTTTTCATTCTATAAACCTCCTAGTGGTAATATCGGAAGAAAACGGCGGACTTTACGATCATCTATCACGCCATGCATATCCTCCCACATTAATAGATTTTAAAAACATAATCATTTCTTATAATATATATTTTCTAATATATATCTTCCTTGATTATGTTGTTATATTCTCAATTAGTCTTCAACTTCAATGCCCATACTTCTGGCTGTTCCTGCTATCATTCTCATAGCAGCATCAATATCCGCAGCATTTAGATCCGGCATCTTTATTTCTGCAATCTTTTGCAGGTCTGCTTTACTGATTTTAGCAACCTTGTTCTTATTAGGAACAGCGGAACCGGATTTCAAATTCAGAGTCTTCTTTAATAATACTGCTGCCGGGGGTGTCTTTGTAACGAAGCTAAAGCTTCTGTCTGCATATACTGTAATAATTACAGGAATAATCATGCCGTCTTGATCGGCTGTTCTTGCGTTAAATTCCTTTGTGAACTGAACAATGTTCACACCATGCTGTCCTAATGCAGGTCCAACCGGAGGAGCCGGTGTTGCCTTTCCTGCAGGGATTTGTAATTTGATATAACCTGTTACTTTCTTAGCCATTATTGTTTACCTCCTGATAATGTGGTGTTTGCGGGGATTTCCCTCCCACTAAAACTGCGTAAATTACTGCATATCCATGATTGCAATCTTTTTATTGCATACGTGCATACGGCTAATATGCCCATCATGACCCTTAATTATTTTTGAATCTTAACATCACTGAAACTGATTTCTACCGGAGTTTCACGTCCAAACAGCTCTACGCTTATGGTGACTATCTGCTTATGAGGATTGATAGCCTTGATTACACCGGTTGTATTTTCCCATACTCCGTTCATAACTGTAACGGTATCGCCAACCTCAAAGTCTACTACTATATCATCCTTCATGATGCCCATATTACGCATCTCTGCCTCCGTGAGCGGAACCGGTTGTTTGGAATCCGGGCCTACGAAGCCTGTAACTCCCCTAGTGTTACGAACAACATACCATACGTCATCATTCATAACCATATGGATTAATACATAACCGGGAAACATTTTCTTTTGTACACGTTTTTTCACACCGTTTTTAACTTCAATAACTTCCTTCATAGGTACAGATACTTCTAAGATCTGATCTTGAAGCCTTCTGTTTTCAATCATTTTCTCAATGTTTGCTTTTACTTTGTTCTCATATCCCGAATATGTGTGAACAACGTACCAATTAGCTTCTGACATATTCTCACCCTTATCCTAAAATAAAGCCGATACCGAGTTCAATTACATAATCCAGTAGATAAATAATTATACCCAATAGGATAGTAACGATAACAACCGCAACTGTTTGTTTAGTAAGAGTTAATCTATCCGGCCAGACTATTTTTTTGAATTCGGACTTCATGCTCTTAAACCAGCTTTTTTTGGGAGCTTTGTCAGTTACTTTACCAGCCATTTCACTCATTTCTTCACTTTCCTTTCAGATATAATTATTTGGTTTCTTTGTGTAATGTATGGGTTCTGCAGAATTTACAATACTTCTTAGTTTCCATTCTGTCCGGATATAACTTCTTTTCTTTAGTCATATTGTAATTACGCTGTTTACAATCCGTACATGCTAAAGTGATTTTTACGCGCACAATTTCCACCTCCGCTTTCTTTTGCAGCGCTTATTACTGCTTTGCCTTATAAAGACTTTTTTAGGCATAAAAAAAAAGCCCTCTTCTTTGCTTAATTACTATAACATATAAGGGAATTTCCGTCAATAACTTTTTTTTAGTAATAAGCGGATTAATAAACTAATCCGCTTATTTATTTTGTATAAATCTTTTTATGGATCTGCAGCCACAACCACAATCTTGCACACCGCCGTAAATCCGTTACTGGTTCTGGCTGTAATGATTGCTTCTCCTTCCTTAAGAGCCTTAAGTTTTCCCTTATTATCTACCGATACGATATCCTTATGGGAACTGTTATATGTAATTAAATCGGTAGTAGTTGCAGGCTTTACAAATGCCCTTAATATATAAGTATCACCAATAGTCATGGTTTTTTCACTTCGAGTAAATTTAACATCTTCTGATTTAATAGTCTTTACTTCTATTATCTTTATCCTTTGATTACCTCTATGGTCTATGGCATAAATGGTATAAAAACCATCTTTTTTAACATTGAAGAAGCCTCTTTCATTATTTAGTTTTATCTCCTTGCCGGATGCGGCCGGCATAAAGTCTTCAATCTGTCTTTTTCCGGAGAGATATTTTACCCGCTTAATACCGCTTTGACTGTCTCTTACCCTAATATTTATAGTCCTTGTCTTATAGTCCCCTGAGACTGTAAAGCCTGCCGATATTATCGGTGAAGTTTTATCGTCTGTCACCTTATAATGGCGAACAAATTCATTGCCTGCATAATCACTTATATAGAATGAATATACACCTGCTTTTGAAACTTTGACCTGATTATTCTTTACTGCCTGCCCCTTGGTACCACGGCTAAAATCTTTTATATCCCTTTTACCTGTCAGCCAACGTATTACCCTAACTCCGGCTCCACCCTCATCCTTTGCCTTTACATCTATTATCAAATTTCCTTTATCATATAGGGTACTTAGCTTAATCGTAGGCACTGATTTATCTTTTCTTAGGTCCCTTATAGACAATAATGCCTTATATGCACTGACTATCCCGGGATATCTTATACTGCCTTTAAGTTCTGATACGGGTTTTATAGTTTTTAACAATAATTCTTTTACTCTTTGGGGATATATATTTTCATTATAGGAATATAAAAGGGCAGCCACTGCACTTACTTGGGGAACAGCCATGGAAGAACCACTTAATGTTTTATAGGACCCCACTGCAGTGCTCAGTATATCACTTCCCGGTGCAGCAATATCAACAGACTTTTTTCCATAGTTTGATAATCTTGTAAGCCTGCCAAAAGCATCGATAAAGGTAACTGATATTAGATTATCCAGCTTATAACTTGCAGGATATACCGGTTTATGGTCATTATTTAAGCCTTGATTTCCGGCAGCCGCTACAAATAACATATCCGATTCCTTTATAACTTCTTTTAAGGCAGGGGAATTTTGGTCCGTACCCCAGCTTATATTACAGATATCTGCCCCCATCATTGTGGCATACTTTATAGCAAGGATTGCATCGGATATGCTGCCTGTTCCGTCCCTTCCCCCGTTGATTTTTAAAACCATAAGCTTAATATCAATTTTAGAGGCTATGCCGGCTATTCCTATTCCATTATCTGCTACTGCCCCGATTATTCCTGCTATATGGGTTCCATGGTCATCATTATCCTCAGGAAGTGCTAGATTTGACTTTGATTTACTGTCATATTTATAATGGCATACACTGTCATCGTCATTATAAAAATCCCAACCATAAATATCGTCTACAAAACCGTTATTATCATTGTCTATACCGTCCCCTGCTATTTCATTTTCATTAATCCATATATTTTTTGTTAAATCAGGATGAGTATAATCAACTCCTGTATCAATTATTGCAACCACTACCTGACGGCGCCCTATTTTTTCAGCAGCCAAATACCTCCAGGCTTCGGCTACATCCATATCTATATCCTTTTTTGCAAATATTTCTTTATTACCATTGGATGAAAATAATAAATAAGATCCGGGATTATGGATTGCCCACTGATTTGCTGCATAGGTATCGTTTGTTACCTGCATAGCTTCTACTTTACCATTAGCCTGAACCACTTTTACTAGGGGATCTTTTTTTAGTTTTTTTACTAAATCTTGATATATTTCTTTGTTATCAACTGAAACAAGTCCATAATCCCCAAAATGCTGGGTAATTTTTGCATTATTATCAAAACCATCTAAAAGCTTGGATAATTCCTGCTCTTCTAGCTTCCTATTAAAAAGAACTATCAGTTCATTGTTATCATTTTCTATTATATCTTTATCTTGTTTATAATAAATTGAATTCTTTATTATCACTATAATAATTCCTAATAATATAGGAAAGATAAATGTAATTATTTTTATGTACTTACTTTTTACCCTCATAATACTTCCAACTTTCTATTAACAACAAAAAAATTTAATCTTCTATTTATAGTTTAACTATAGAACATTTATTATAATATTACTATATTATAGCTTATCTATATAATAATATTACCTTGATTTGACATTTATGTGGCAATTTATAATTGTTTTTCTTATTTTCTAACATAATTTACTACATTTTTTTATTTATCCCCATATATAATGCGTGCATTATCAAGAAAACAGTGATATAATGTACTATATTATACATTCTTCGACACCATAAGGAGTGATTTAATGAAAACACCTAATGTAAATAGCAAAAATAATATTGATTTAGATAAAGAATTTTGGGACAGTCTTCATACTGAAATAATAAAAGCTAATCAAGATTTTACTCAGAAAGACCTTTTTTCATATTTAGAAAAAAGCTTTGTCTTTTCCTTGTTTTTCCGTGGAGCATCCCATAAGGAACTTAGTATTATCAGAAATTTGCTAAAACTCAAAGATCTTGGTTATCTGATACTGCTTGAATTTCTTCCCCAGGATAGAACCAATATTATAGATTTCGACATTGATGAACTGGCCCTATATTATTTAATTAAAGATGAGCTTAAGGATTATACCACTGCTATCGGACCTATGATATATAACCGTATAAGTATTTTGATTACTGACGGACCAAATGCCCTGGCTCCCGGTTTAGATACAAAAACCAACAGCCTTTGTATAACATCTAAGCTGATAAACACCTTGCAAAAGAAGTTTCAGATTGAAATAATCGGCGGCGTAGGTAATGTGCAAAGTATCCATTCAATATATACTTCATATCTTGAAGCAATGTCCTGTTTATACTATTGTAGCCCGGGGGAGGCTATCCATGTACAGGATCTGAATGAATTAGAAGCACAGCAAGTATATGAATATAAAGAAGCAGAAAAACATATGATGAATTCGGTTCGTCATAGAAAGTCAGATGCATATGATTATTTTGCTCTTATGATGAATAAGATACGTCATTTAAGCGATAATGCCAAGAGAAACAAAATTATTGAGGCACTGGTTCTTGCAACCCACGCAGCAAGAATTGACGGTATGGATGAGGCTGATTATTTTAACTACACATACCATATTGATGCTTTTATGGAACTTAAAGGTGACCAATTGATTGAATGGGCCTTTCAGAAATTCGTGGATATTACCGGTCTTGTTAAGTCCAATAATGTTATTGATTATTCCAATAAAATTGTGCAAGCTACAAAAGAATATCTAGAAAACCACTATGCCGATGAAATTTCCTTAGAGGATGTGGCTGAGTATGTAAATATGAGCCCTCAATATTTCAGTAAATTGATTAAGAAAAATACAGGCTTTAATTTCATAGACTGGTTATCCATGCTCCGTGTGAAAAAGGCTAAAGAACTTCTAACCAATTCTAATCTGACAGTAAAAGAAGTCTGCTTTTTAGTTGGTTATAAAGATCCCAATTACTTTAGCAGAATCTTTAAGAAGAAAATAGGCATGACCCCCAGTGAATATATAAAAAATAGAAATCAACTGGCACCATAAATAATATATCTCTATAACAAAAATACGTACCGGCAAGAAATAATATATCTTGCCGGTACGTATTTTTTATATTTAATTATAATTTTTCATTTACTATGCCGATTGCTGCTGTATTACTTTTACAGGGCAAACTTTAACACAGGCACCACAGTTAGTACATTTACTATAGTCAATCTTAGCAAGATTGTTCTCTACATGAATTGCATCAAATTGGCAAGCCTTAGTACACAGTTTACAGCCGATACATCCTGTAGAACATACGGGCTTAACATCCTTTCCTTTATCAAGGGAACTGCAGGCTACTAAAGTTTTAGCCTTCTTAGGTACCATTTCTATAATATTTATAGGACATTCTGCTACACACATGCCGCAGGCAGTACATTTTTCCTTATCTACAAGGGCAATACCGTCTACAATATGTATGGCATCAAAAGCACATACCTTAACACAGGAGCCAAATCCCATACAGCCATAGCTGCAGCCTTTGGAACCGTTACCTCCTATGCCTGCTGCCAGCTTACAATCCTTAGGACCATAGTAATTTGAATTTTTCTTAGCCTTATCACAGGTTCCGGCACATTTTACATAAGCAACCTGCTTTTCTGTAGTATCTACACTGCTGCCCATAAGCTTGGCAATTTCAACATGAATATCGCTACTTGCTACCGGACACACATCCGCAGCCGCCTCTTGATTAGCTATGGCTTTGGCACAGGCATCACATCCTGCATATCCACAACCGCCGCAATTGGCTCCGGGCAGAAGTTCTCTTACCTTTGCTTCTTTTTCATCTACCGGTACCTCTAGTTTTTTAGATGCCAGTCCCAGGAAAAGCCCTATAAGCAGTCCTATGACACTGACAACAACAGTGGCTAATATCAGACTCTTTATATCAAATGATGTCGCCGCAATACTTAAAAACATTAATTATCCTCCCTTCTAAGATAGACCGGAAAAACCATAGAAGGCCATAGCCATCAAGGTTGCCGTTATCAAGGTAATCGGGAAGCCTTTAAAAACCTTTGGAATATCGTTATACTCCATTCTTTCACGGATACCTGCCATAAGTATTATCGCTATAGTAAATCCTAGTGCAGAGGCAAACCCGTTAACAATACTTTCTACCAAATCAAAACCTTGCTCTACATTAAGAATGGCAACACCCAGTACGGCACAGTTAGTAGTAATTAGTGGAAGATACACTCCTAAAGATTCATAAAGAGCCGGGCTGAATTTTTTTATTACCATTTCAACAAACTGAACAAGACAGGCAATTACAATAATAAACACTATAGTGTTTAGGTATCCTAAATCCAAAGGATTTAAAATAAAATCATATATTAAACTACACATTATAGATGATGTGGTAATAACAAACATTACCGCTAAACCCATGCCGGTAGCCGTTTTAACTTTATTCGAAATACCAAGGAAGGGGCATATACCCAAGAACTGACTTAGTATAACATTATTTATTAAAGCAGCACTAATAAAAACAGATAATAAATTCATAAAATAATCAGCATTCATTTAGTCGTTCCCCCTTCCTTCACTACTACAATTAGCACAATCACCGCCACAAGCAAGAGCTGATTTTTTTACATTACCATTGGTGGCTGATGGAAGCTTAAATTTGTTCTGCAGAGCCGTAAGCATTGCCAGTACCAAGAAGGCACCGGGTGCTTCCTTTATCATTATTATAGGTTCAAAACTTTCAGGCATTATTCTTATATTAAATAAGGTACCTGCCCCAAGCAGTTCACGGAAGGCCCCTATTAAAACCAAGGCCATGGTAAATCCCAGTCCCATTCCTATACCATCAAATAAGGAAAGCCCTACTTTGTTCTTTGCCGCATAAGCCTCTACACGGCCAAATATTATACAGTTAACAACTATTAAAGGTATATAGATACCCAAAGCTTCACTGACTTCAGGCAGATAAGCTTTAAGCAGTAATTCTACAATAGTAACCATAGAAGCAACTACCACAATAAAGTATGGCATTCTTACCCGGTCAGGTATGAACTTTCTCAAGGCTGCTATAACAACATTGGCAGCTATTAATACTACCGCTGTTGATAATCCCATACCCAAAGCATTCATAGCCGATGTGGTAACCGCTAAGGTAGGACACATTCCCAGCATAAGGACGAAGGTGGGATTTTCTTTAAATAAACCGTTTGTCAAACGTTCAATATATTTATTCATTTGAGGCACCTCCTAATCCTTCTGCATATTCAAGCAGAAAACCTAATCCTCCATTGACAGCTCTTACCACAGCTTCTGTTGTGGTTGTGGAACTGCTGACAACGTCTATTTCATTGTCCTCCTTGGCCCCACCTTTGGTAACTATAAATTGATCTGTTTTTACCCCTGCAAATTTATCCTTAAATTCCGGTGTATTGGCATTTGCTCCATATCCGGGGGAATCGGCAATTTCTAGCAGTTCCATTCCCTGTACTACTCCGTCCAAGGAATAGCCCACAGCTACTTTTATAGTGCTGGCATATCCTCTGGTCCTTGATGTAATAATATAACCGATAGGATTCTTATTCTCATCCAGTGCCCGAACCACATCTTCAATGGTAACACCGGCATAAGAAGCATCTAAGCTTGATATATCTGTTTCTGCTGCCAACTTAACCAATTCTTCATGGGTACTTAATTCCTTAGCATCCTTATATACCACCTTATAGCCTGCATTCTTTTTTGCATCTTCTTGTGCGGCAATAGGTGCCTTTGTTATCTCATAGACAAAAGCTAAGGCAAAGCTACATATTATTGTGATAAAAGTTAAAGAAAGAGCGTCTTTTAAAATAGTTGATTTATTTTCATTTTTATTTGCCATCTTTTACACGCTCCTTTCCAAATGTTTTTGGACCTGTCACATTGTCAATCATAGGTACCAAAAGGTTTCCTAATATAATAGCATAGGATACTCCCTCTACACCGTTACCTACAATTCTAAATAAACCGGTCATTATTCCTAGGAAAATACCGAATAAAATTTGCCCCTTAGGGGTAGCAGGACTTGTAACATAATCGGTGGCCATGAAAAATGCTCCCAAAATAAGACCTCCTCCAAGAACTTGACCCAGTATAAAGTTTGGGTCAAAGCCCTTACCGCCAAAAACTAGGACAAATACCGCAAAGGATAATATATAGCTTAAAGGTATCCTAAGAGAAATCACCTTACGATAAAGCAAATAAGCTGCACCTATTAACAGGGCTAATGTACTGGTTTCTCCAATACTGCCACCTACATGTCCCACAAATAATTTTAATAAGTCTACACTTTCTCCTGCTTTAAGCTGACCTAAAGGAGTTGCCCCAGATACACCGTCAAGTACCAAGGCTCCGTCTCTTAAGAAATCCTTAATACCTGGGGATGTCACCTTATCTAAAGCAAATGATGCAACTTTAGTAGGGAAGCTGATTAATAGAAATACTCTTGCTGCCAGGGCCGGATTCATAAAGTTTTGGCCTAAACCACCAAAAAGCATTTTTACTATTAATATAGCAAATACGCCTCCCAACACAGCAATCCAAATAGGGATATCTACCGGTAAGTTAAGTGCCAAAAGTAGGCCTGTTACAACATCGCTGTAATCTCCGGGATTAACCGGTTTCTTCATTAATCTGCAATAAATATATTCGGTTAATACACAAGATAAAACCGTAGCTAAAATAACAAGTAAGGCTCTTAAGCCAAAATTAAAGATACCAAATAAGCTGGCAGGAATAAGGGCTATAACTACATCCTGCATTATTGATTTTGTCGTAATAGGGCTCCTGATATGTGGGGCTGCCGATACGTTATAAAAATCGTTCAAACTTACACCTCTTTCTTAATAATTAAATACGCTTTTTCATAAATCATCATGTCTACTTAAAGATTAGTTACTTGTTTTCTTTTAAGATTCTTTGCTTAGTCTGAACAATTGACTGAGTTAGACTTCTTTTTGCCGGACAAACATAGGAACAGCATCCACATCCGCAGCATTCCATACCATCTAATTTCTTAAATTTTTCATATTCATTATGAATCGCCGCCATCTGTAATTTGATGGGAAGTAAATTCAAGGGACAATGTTCATGACATTTACCACAACGGATACATGCTGATTCCTCTACTGCTGCTTCATCTTTAATAAATGCAAGCAAGGTTGAACTTGTCTTAGTTACAGGTAAATCATGGGTATACACCGATGTGCCCATCATAGGTCCCCCTATAATAATTTTCTTGGGCTGTGCCGTAAAACCTTTTGCCGCTTCAATTATTTCACTAAAATTTATACCTAAAGGTACATAGAAATTCTGAGGCTCAGCTATTGCATCACCTGATACTGTTACAATCCTATGTGTCAAAGGGGTACTTTTAGCTACTGCCATATAGATAGCTGCCACAGTTCCCACATTATTAACTATGCAACCTAAATCAGCAGGAATTTTCTTAGAATTAAGTTTTCTTCCTGTAGTTGCATAGACCAGCTGCCGCTCACCACCTTGAGGGTACTTTGTCTTAAGAATTTTAACTTTAATATTAGTCTCCTTGGCAGTTAGTTCCTGGAATTTTTTTATTACATCGGGATTTATATCCTCAATGGCAATAATGCCTTCTGCCTTGTCAAATAAGCGAAGCAATATTTTTAATCCACCAAGTATTATCTCCCCTGCTTCCATCATTAGCCTATAATCCGATGTAAGATAGGGTTCACATTCTGCACCGTTAACAATTACATAATCAATCTTGTTCTCATCCTTAGGTGTCAGCTTTATATGGGTGGGAAACCCGGCTCCCCCCAGCCCTACAATCCCGGCCTCTTTTACAGCCTGTCTGATTTCGGACTTTGACATCTTGCTATAATCACGGTCCTGTCCAAAACCTTCAATCTTCTTATATTCACCATCATTAGTAATCACAATAGACTCTACCATTTTTCCTGTCGGTGTAAGTCTTTTTTCGATAGCCTTTACAGTCCCGGAAACTGAGCTGATTACATGAGCTGAAATACCATCCGAGGCCTCGGCAATCTTTTGACCTACCAATACCGTATCACCCTTGGCTACTAGGGGTTTTGCCGGTGTACCAATATGCTGGGAAAGTGGAAATACCAAGTCACCCTTTGGTAAAATAGCAGATATGGGCTTGTCCTTAGATAGCTTCTTACCATCATATGTATGGATGCCGCCCGGAAATGTTAACCTTGCCATTATCCTTTTCCTTCTTTCTATTATTTTATGTTAAACATTAGACAATCTCTTGCCTTTTAGGCATACGGAATCATTATAACATATTACGAAATTTTTGAACACTACCTTTTTTTGTAAGTCTTTTTTTTGCTATTAATGATTAAAAAAGGTATCTTATGTTTAATTTTTTACATAAGATACCCTTCTTGTTTCGGCATTTAGTTGTATTTAGCTTTCTGTAGATATTTTTCCTTTGTAGCCAAGCCACCTCTTATATGGCGCTCCGACTTATTACGATCAAGTACTACTCTTGCCCTACTGGCCAGTGAAGGATTAATTTGTAAAAGACGTTCTGTAACGTCTTTATGTACGGTTGACTTAGAAATGCCGAACTGCTTTGCGGTCTGCCTCACAGTTGCATTATTTTCGATGATATAATTAGCGATTTCAACCGCCCTTTCCTCTATATAGCCTTTCATAGTTTCTGCGTTCCTAGCTAACCTGCGGAACGCATTCCCCCTTATTATCGTTGTTGTTACATTCTATGCAGGCTAAATAGGCAGTAGTACTGTAATTCTAATACACATTGTTAAAAGCTTAATTACAAAGTTGTGTTATAATTAACTTATCTACAAAAATTCGATGGAGGTCCCTCATGATTATTGGAGCATTAGAAGCCGGTGGCACAAAGATGGTATGTGCCATTGGCCATGAGAATGGCAAAATAATAAAAAGAACTGTAATCCCCACTGAAACTGTGGATACTACCATGCCAAAATTAATTAATTTTTTTCTTAATGAAGGTATTGAAGCCTTAGGTATTGGCTGCTTTGGTCCTATAGATCCGGATATCAATTCCAAGACCTATGGCTATATTACCAGTACGCCTAAACTGCCATGGAGAAATTTTAATATAGTAAAGGCTTTTTATGAAGCTCTTAAAGTTCCCATTGGATTTGATACTGATGTTAACGGGGCTGCACTTGGAGAAGGAACCTGGGGCGCCCTACAAGGTTGCGAAGTTTCTTTATATATTACCATAGGAACTGGGGTGGGAGTTGGAGTCTGTATCCATGGAAAACCCCTACATGGACTAATGCATCCGGAAGCAGGGCATATTATCCTAAGACGGCTAAGCCATGATACCTATAAAGGTAATTGTCCTTATCACTCTGATTGTCTTGAAGGTCTGGCTTCAGGTCCTGCTATTGAAGGGCGCTGGGGGAAGAAAGCCTATGAACTTGAAGATAATTATAAAGTGTGGGACTTAGAATCCCACTATATTGCACAGGCCCTAGCTAACTTTATACTTTGCTATTCCCCTAATAGGATTGTCCTTGGGGGAGGAGTTATGAAACAAAAACAGCTATTTCCACTAATTAGAGCAAAGGTTCGTGAATATTTAGGAGATTATATTAGTTTAGCTAAGATAAATGATAATATAGAAAATTATATTGTTCCTCCGGCATTAGGAGATAATTCGGGTATTATGGGAGCCTTAAGACTGGGCTATCAGGCATATTTGAGTTTTTAGTAAAACAGGCTGCTGCAAGATGACTTAATCGCCATTATGCAGCAGCCAAAATTATTATAATCTCATATAACCATATCCGTTTACAATTCCCTCAAGCCTATGGCCTTTTTTACAAAGAGGACATTCATTAATGCTATAACTTTGATAATTAGGAAGGTCTTCTGACCTAAAAATCGAATTTACCTTCATTCCCTCCACCTGATCAACGGCAGAGAATATGGCGCTTATACCATTAACAATACCACCATAATATCTTATACAATCTAAGCTACGTCTAATAGTATCTCCTGTGGTTGCTGAGGCAACCAGTAAAAGTATATTCTTATTATATACTGCAGGTTGGTTGCAATCCCTAAAAATCATCTGTCCATTTGTATTAAACTCAGGAGATATAATATACATGGTCTGATGGGCGTTCAAGGAACGAATTCCGGCAATAGTTAATTCATTAGCTAAGAAAGCTCCTATAACATCACAATTATCTAAGCAAACAATAGTATCAATAACCACATTATTTACATATTGCTTTGCCATAACCTGGGCAGTCTCTGAGGCCTCACTAAGCCTTGTCTTAGTTGTAGTCAAGTCAATGTAATGATTTACATGGGAATGGCTGGTTGCAAAGTGTCCCGGAATAACCTTAAGCTTAACCTTTTTGTTTTCCGATGAATGAATTTTAATAGCTCTTTGTTCCATGGCATAACCCCCTAATAAGATTAATATCCAATAGCCTACAAACATTTCATCAGTTACTTTATTCATTTTATAATGTACAGGGTGTAAAGCTTAGAATTATTATTGTCATTCATATAAGATATTTATTTACATTAAAATTATGTGTTAATGAAAAGCCTCGTGAAGATAAAACAAGTTACATAGAAGTTATTCAACTTAAGAACAGTTATAAGTAAAGTACCTATATTATAACCTATAAGCTGCTTGTAATCAATATTGACCAAGAAAGAAGCTTTCCCTTAACTTTTTAAGTGTGAGATAGCATTGGGAATCTGCCAGCTATATTTAGAGACTTATTTAAGACAAAGAAGGTGTCATCTCCTTCAATAGCTTCAATTTGAAATCCTCTGTCATTCCTTGGTGTAAAGCCTAAGGTAACCTTCATCATCTCCTCTTTTAATAGGGAAGGTATAAGTTCTTCTAAATTAAAATCATTTGCACTAAAAATATCTACCAGCAACAGTTCACCCTCCCCATACTCAATTATTGCAGCCAAATCCATTTCCCGAGAATAATATATATTGTCTGCCATAAACGAATCCAAATAAAACATAATAAGTTCCATATTATTTAACATTGAAATTTTTGATATGGGTATAGTGTTTTTAACTAATCTTATTAGAATCTTTCTATCTTTTTCATTTTTTATATCTAACTTATAAAATGAAGCATTAATCCCTTCTTTTTTAAAAACTCCCCAATGAACATATTCCTTAGATTTTACAAAGCCAAACTTGGGATAAAAATCTGTAACTGTATTATTGCCATACAAATATACTAAATCATATCTTTCTTTTATATCACTAAGAACAAACTCCATTAAAGTTCGACTAAGACCACCATTGCGAAATTCCGGATCTGTCATAACTGTACCTAGTTGAATAACTTTTACCCCCTTATCAAAAAGAGAAAATTCCATTGTGTTAACAGAAACATTAGCTACAATATTCCCTTTATATAATAAGGAATGGGGGCTATATTTATCCGTCCAATATCCTTTCTTGTACCAGCTTTCAAGGTTAAATCCAAAAACTTTTTCAGTCAGCCGGTTAAAGCTTTGACGATACTCTTCATTTTCTTCATAGTCTTTGACAAAATAATACTTTTCTCCCTTTATAAAAATTTCTTCTTTATATAGCTCTTTATTTTTTCTGTTCATTTTTTAACCTTTCCCATGCCAATAAAATTTATCTTACAGTTGCGCCAAAGGGCATTAGAGCCAGTTTTGCAATTTTAAAATGCTGCAAGCCAAAAGGAATTCCTATGATTGTTATACACATAAGCAATCCAAATAAGGCTGATTCAATTGCAAGGGGTATTCCGGTTATTAGTAACCAAATTATATTCATCAAAAGAGAACCTGCTCCACCACCATATTCGACTTCCTTTCCAAAGGGAAAAAAGCACAGTCCGGCAAATTTAAAACACTGTATACCGATTGGTATCCCAATTATGGTCATACACCATAAACACCCGGCAATAAGCCAGCTAAGTCCGGTTAAAAAGCCTCCACATATAAACCAAATGGCATTACCTAAACATCCCATAATAAATCCTCCGATCAAATTTAACTATAAGGTTCACCCAACTACACCCACCATCTTCTGTCCATAATAATCAAGGGCCTCATTAACTATTGTTAAATCATATATTTTTCTTTCGATAAAAAACTTTATTACCAAATCACCTATATCGCAGTTAGACAGGGAGTATCCTGCCAGCTGAAGCAATTCTATACTTTCTTTTAAATTAAGTTCCAAGGCTATACATAGGGCAATGGCTGTTGACTTCTTAGGCTTATAGTTTACATCACATCTTATTTTTGAAAAATGCCTACGATCGATTCCGGCCTTTTTATATATTTCTGCATCCTTTAGTCCTAATCTATCAATATGTTGTAGTAATTTAATGCTAAAAGTCTCCTCACTTTTTTCTTTACTTATATATTGTTCAATCTCATTTTCTTTAGAGATTAAACCATAATCATCCTCTGAAAGGCTATTTTTACGAAAACGTACCAGCCAGGCCTTATCATCTTGGGCTTCTTCATTTACTTCTTTAGCTTCTCTTTTTTTATCTTCTTTTTTATAAGCCGATTTCATGGGCATAATATAATTATATGTAACGGTTTCTCTAAAGAATAGGTCATCTAATCTGTTATTTTCAATATAAGCTTCTAGTTCTAATAATAATTGTTTATTCATAATTCCCCTCCTATTCTATGTAAATGTCGCTTGGCAGGCGACCATTATAAATCCATTATAATATATAATCATACCATACCGTGTCACTTTGTAAAAAAATTTAAGAAAGGATGTTGAGGTATGAGTAAGAAGCTAACAGAAATCATTTTTTTATTGGATCGAAGTGGATCTATGACAGGATTAGAATCCGACACTATTGGTGGCTTTAATAGTTTTATAAAGAAGCAGTGCGCCCTTGGACCAACCCGCTTAACCACTATATTATTTGATAATAAGTACGAACTTCTTCATAATGGTGTCGATGCCAATACAGTATATCTTACAGAAAAGGAATATTATACTCGAAACTCCACAGCCCTTCTAGATGCCATAGGAAAGGCAATTCTAGATGTCAACTTTAGGCTTTCACATCTTGATAAAGAAGAGTACCCAGGGAAGGTTATTTTTGTTATCACTACAGACGGCTTAGAAAATGCCAGCACTGAGTTTACCTATGATAAAATAAGACAGATGATATCTAAGCAAGAGGAAATATATAACTGGCAATTTATCTTTATGGGGGCCAATCTTGATGTAGCAAAAGAAAGTCATAAGTTAGGTATCCACCCTTCCATGTCCTTTAGTTTCCAAAGCACTTCTCCCGGTACTAAACAAATGTATAATAAAATTGACCATGTGGTTAAGGAAATAAGACTTAATCAATTTAAAAAGGAACACGACCCATTATCAAATTCCTCTGCCAATCAATAATAGCTTGAAGGGATAAGGTTTATCATATTCCTTATCCCTTCTTTCTATATATCTATAATTAAATTACATATGTAAAAATATATTATCTATCCCACTTATCACAAAGGGCATTGATTTGATCGGTAAACTTTGCAAGGTCTTTATTAGTACCACCCTTATTTTTTTGAATAATAAGCATAAGCCGTTTCCCGGCATTGACAAGCCTTTCAAATACATATGCTGCCTTCTTCTTTTTCTGAACAGGTATTGGCTTACCTTCTAAAACAACTAGATTTTTTGCCAGATTAACAACTGTTCCGCTATATGGAGCATATGCATTATAGCCTAGCTCATCTTTTAAATAATCGGTGAAAATATCACATACCTGGGCATCCCCATGGACTACAAACACTCTTTCCGGCTTCTTTTCAAATGCAGCAAGCCATTTTAGAAGACCATTTCTATCAGCATGACCACTGATTCCTTGCAGACGGCGAATTTGTGCTTTAACCGTAACAATTTCACCAAAAAGTTTCACCTCTTGAGCTCCGTCAAGAATTATTCTTCCAAGGCTTCCTTCTGCTTGATGGCCTACAAATAATATAGTACTATCCTCTCTCCAAAGATTATGCTTAAGATGATGCCGAATTCTTCCTGCATCACACATTCCTGCTGCCGAGATTATAATTTTGGGTTCATCATCAAAGTTAATGGCCTTGGATTCATCGGAGGTTATAGCCGTTTTTAATCCCGGAAACTTTATGGGATTAATTCCTGCCTCAATTAAATCCATGGCTTCTTTATCAAAATAGCCAAATATATTTTTCTCATATATATTTGTAGCCTCTATAGCCATAGGGCTGTCTATATAAACCTTAAAATTATCATGGCCTTTAATTAGTCCCTCTTCCTTTATCTGCCTAATAAAGTATAACAGAACTTGAGTTCTTCCTATGGCAAAGGAAGGGATAACAAGATTTCCACCTCTATCTAGGGTCTCCTGTATAACCTTGGCCAGTTCGCTGACATAATCAGGGGGCGGCTCATGGTTTCTATCACCATAGGTTGCTTCCATTACCACATAATCAGCCTCTTTAATATACTGGGGATCATTAATAAGGGGCTGATTGATATTGCCTATATCACCGGAGAAAACAATCTTTTTACTTACTCCGTTCTCAGTTACCCATATCTCAATACTGGCAGAACCCAGCAGATGTCCCACATCTGTAAAGCGCACTTCTATTCCTTCGAACAATTCAAACTTTTCATTATACTCATGGGACACAAACATACGAATAGTAGATAGGGCATCTTCCATATCATAAAGAGGCACATAAGCCTTTTCTCCAGAGCGCTTACCCTTTCTATTACGCCATTCCGCCTCCGCCATCTGAATATGGGCACTGTCCCGAAGCATAATATCACATAAAGCACTGGTTGCACCGGTTGCATGTATTTCTCCTCTAAATCCCTGCTGATATAGCATAGGCAGCTTACCCGAATGGTCTATATGGGCATGGGTCAGTAAAACCGCATCTACACCTGCTGCCGGTATAGGAAGTTCTTGATTTTCAAAGGTATCCCTACCCTGCTCCATACCGCAGTCAATTAAAATATGCTTTCCACAGACTTCAAGATAAAAACAACTTCCTGTCACCTCATGAGTGGCCCCTAAAAATGTCAACCGCATTAGTCTACCTCCTTCGTATTAATTAAATTTTTAATTATTGCCTCGCCTAGTACAAAGTAAGCTGCTCAAGCCTCTTACGATTAACTATATGTATAGTTCCTCTGCTAAGAGATATAATCCCTTCCTCTTGAAAATATTTAAGCATTCGGGTTATAACCTCTCTGGCAGAACCTAAATGATTTGCAATCTTTTCATGAGTAATTTTAATGGTATCCGACTCTTCAATATTAGACTGCTCCAATAAAAAAATAGCAAGTCTTTTATCCAAGGTCATAAATAAAGTTTGCTCCATAATCCACATAACATCTGAAAAACGAGAAGCCATCAGTTCATTTGCAAATACTTGAACTGCCATGGATTCCTTAGAAAGCTTATCGAATATTGAAGTAGGTATAAGATAAGCTGTTGTCTCTTTTTCTGTTTCTATAAAAATATCAAAACTAATATTTTTCATAATACAGGAAGCAGAAAATATACATACATCCCTGTCAAACAAACGGTAAAGAGTAATCTCCTTTCCGTTTTCAGAGATTATATAAGCCCTTACCTGGCCGCTTTCAATAAGAAAAAGCCCTGAGCATTGGTCCGAACTGCTTCGCATTGCTTCTCCCTTATTAAAATGTTTTTTAATAATTGAATGATCTACCAGTTCCCTTTGGTTAGGAGTAAGATCCTTCCAAAACCTTAAAACTTCCTGATAATACTTATCTTTTACATTCATTAGAAAAACCCCCTTCCCCTATTATACTTTACATTTTTATTAAAATCCATAGAAAGTGGACAAAAAAATACATGCAGTAAATTTTCTGCATGTATCTTTAAGTATTTTTAATATTCCACTAAACTATATCCTTTTTCCAGAGGCCGTGCAAATTACAGTATTCATATACAGCAATTACTTCATCATCTTCTAAGGCAAATACTGCTTTTGGCTCTTGGCCAGGTTGCAGGTCTTTTCTCTGGATACCTTTCTTGGTATGAAGGTATATCCACATAATATAATGTTTTTCCTCCATGGGATGGAGTACCTCTCCCACTTCAACCCGAACAATATTATCTTCTATGGTTACACTGGGAACATGTTTTTCTTTTGCTGCATCAACTGTATTTGCCACAAGTTCCTCCATCTCTTCACCACAGCAGACAGTCAAAACACCGGAGTCCACAACTTTTTCTATAATATTACCACAATGCTTACATATAAAAAATTTAGGTTCTTTATTCAATACCTTAGCTCCTTTCTATTAAACCCCTATATATTACTACCTTTGTTAGTATATACAATTATAGTATAACTTAGCAGGATATATACGTCAATTAATATGTGACGACATATTATTATACTTGGAGCATTTTTAAGATCTCTTTTTTGGGACGTACTCCAACAGCTGTTGCAGCCACCTTACCTTCCTTTAGAACCATAAGAGTAGGTATACTCATAACACTGAATTGTGAAGCCAATTCACTTTCCTCGTCTATATTAATTTTACCTACCTTAACTCCTTCTGTTTCCTTTGCAATTTCTTCTATAGTAGGAGATACCATTCTACAAGGTCCGCACCATGATGCCCAGAAATCCAGTAATACCGGTTCCTTAGATTGTAATACCTCTTTTTCAAAATTATGTTTTGTTATCTTAATAGAAGCCATATCGATTCCTCCTTATTATTAACTAATATTTGTTGTGTATACCATATCATAATACCCATCACCCATCTGTGATATTGTCACCTTCTAGTAAATTTAAAGGCAATACTTTTTCTATTTCAAATTGTGAATTTAATACCAGCCACATCTGATTAAAGAAATACATGATATTCCATATTCCCAATCCATTAACATTATTTTCCTTGGCTAAAGCTGCAATTGCTTCAATTGCCCTTGCATCCCTAAATCTCAATATATGTTCAAAATCTGAGTAATATTGAAAATAAGAGGCTTTTGTAATATCATCAAAATGTATTACTGCTTCAAATTCTCTAGCAATGTCAATTGCCCCATTGTAACTTATTGATTGGCCTTGGGTAACCCCATTTATATATGGAAGTCTCCATATATATCCTATGGTTGAGAAGCCAAAAGCCAATTTATTAGGATCTACTAAACCAACTATATACTCTGCAATATTTATAAAGGAGACAAATGATACAACAGTAGGAGGAAGTTCATAGGCAAATCCCCACTCATAGGTAATAATAATTATATAGTCCACTAATTCTCCTAAAACATCATACTGCAAATCACCATAGGTTATATTGGTTAATAATTCAAAGGTATTAAGGGTCAAGGTAATAAAAGGTCTATAGCCTTCTTCCCTTAAACGGGTTGCGAACCTTTCTATAAACTCTTTATACAAGGAGCGATCCTGGGGCAAAATATAAGGGATTGTTATGTTAACTCCATAATAATCTTTATCCCTTAATATATTCATTAAATTTTCTAAGAATCTATCCTGTATTTCCTCATTTGTTAGCAAATTATGAATCACTTCTATTTCTTCATCTGGACTAGCGGCTAAGCCAGTTAAAATCATAACAGGTGCAACTCCATAAGCTCTGGCAGTGCGGATTATTTCTGCATCATTTAAATTAAGAACCTCACCGTCTTTAGTGTAATAATGACTATATATGGAAATATACGTTAAATATGGCAGTGTTTTTTTAAGAAGATTTCTTCCTATAAAAGGGTAGGCATAACCATTAGTAGTTATCCTACCAACTTTACTATCTTGATATTTTATTACCATTAATTCACCTGGATATATATATTCTCTATCGGCTAAATACGGGTTGTTTCTAAGAAGTTCCATTATGGAGATATCATGGGCTTTAGCTATACTGCTTAAGCTATCTCCCTCCTGTACTAAATATAATATTTCGGGAAATAAAATAACCAGGGTTTCTCCCACTGCCAAATTAGCGGAAGAGCTAATCCCATTTTCTAGAGCCAATCTATCTACAGATACCCCATAACTCTCGGCAATTGAATGAACCGTCTCCCCTTCTTTTACAACATGGATAATCATAATATCACACTCAATGGTTTTATATCATTATATGAAACTTATTTATCAATTTGCATTATTAATTATGAAGATGAATAGAATCAGAGATTAATATTGAACTTAAATTAGATGAAGCAGATAAAATGGCTGCCCCAAGCTGCCTATCTTTTAGTATTGAGATTAGAAGGCTATTAAAGGAAGACTGACATGTCCGGAGAGTTTTGAACCGTACCCTTCAGCTAAAGAAAGAAAATATCCATACTATCCTATATATGTGAAAAATTTCATTATTTACTATGTTGTAATTGATGATGAAGACGATGACAATTAATACCGCTAAAATGTATGTTCTGTAAATACTATAAAGGCGGTAAAGATGGTTGTACTAAGTTGGGGAAAGTACCTACACCCGTATGGGAGAAAACAGCCGATTGTAGTGAGTTTGAAAATGATTAAGTATATTATACATTGAAAGAGAAGAAAATGAGAAATATTTTTAGATATTGAATTTCTATAATTGCTTTGGGTATGCTAATTAAGTAATTAAATTTATGATTGGAGGTGATATTATGAGTAACTCAACATTAATAGCCAATAGATTAAAAAATGAAAAATCCCCTTATCTTCTACAACACGCCCATAACCCCGTTAATTGGTATCCATGGGGTGAGGAGGCATTTAGCAAAGCTAAGCAAGAAAATAAGCCGATATTTTTATCTATTGGCTATTCTTGAGATACTTGCTGATGTCTACCTGTCATTGGTGCCATGTAATGGCTGAGGAAAGCTTTGAAAATGAAGAGGTTGCGGCCATTTTAAACCAACACGCCTTATATCCCCCAAAGGAAATAGTTTGTGTTATGGAAAAAACACAAAAAGACCCAGACTTATCACAACTTAAAAAATATATGGCTAGCCATTATGAACCAAATAGAATTGTACTGGTAAAAAACAGCGAAAACCAAGAGGAATTACAAAGTATAGTAGACTATATCAAGGATTACCATACTATAGACGGTAAAACCACATATTATATCTGTGAAAATCACAGCTGCAAAACGGTGTCAAGTACAGTTTAATTACTGTACCTGACACCATTTTATCTAATATCACTTCTTTTAAATGCTATTGTTCCAAAAATCAAGCTAGTAATCAAAAAGACAACAGCTACTATAAGAGGCTGTTTAATATCTCCTCCATTGACTGTGGCCTTAGCCAGATACAGGTTTTTTTGAATACCATAATTAATTAAATTTAGTTCTTTATCTGTTTTAAGAATATAACGAACAATGGTTTCAATAAACTGATAGTATGCTGATCCAAATACTAGCAAGCACAAGTTAATAGTTATAGCTACGCCACTGCTGCGAAAAATCATTGTCACCATAACAAATAAAGAAACCATCGCAATATGAAGCAATACTTCTATAATAACTAAACGTATTATCTTAAAAAGTAAAAGCTTATCTATATTCCCTATACCTATAGAACCTGTTACAAGAGTACCTACCATTGTGGTAAATATGAAATTTATCCCTAACATAATAATTGTTGCAACCACCATGGAGAAAAATATTGATTTGTAGATTTTTTTTCTTTTAAAACCCTTGGAGGCTATATTTTTTATTGTGCCATGTGTAAATTCAGCTGCTATAAACATGGCCGTAAAAACAGCTAGGAATATAAGCGCTTCTCCGTTAACTATAAACTCTACTCCCAAAGATAGTCCGTCATTGAAATTGGAAAGGCGGCCTTCCACCTTTATGGCCATATCTTCAGAAGCTCCTGCTGTTTTATTACGTATTTCATCGGCTATTTTTAAAATAAAAATTGACATACATGATAAGGCAGTATAAATCATGGAAAATATATATAAGGATTTTCTTTTAAACAATTTATATAAGTTTGATTTTATCAAGTTTGCCATAAGTAACCTCCTTAGGATTTCATAATTAATTTCAAGAAGAAATCTTCCATATCATGATTTATCATTTGTGATGATAAGATAGAAACACCATTTCTTGCAAGCTCAGTATTCACAAGTGCTGCACGATGTAGATTTTTGGTTATTCGAATTGTATTACTATCTAGAACTATAAGTTCATCCCCAAATATACCTAGATTGGTTCGCAATATTTCCACAGCTCTTTCTGCATCATCAACACTTATTTCTAATGATTTTGCACACTTTTCTTTTAATTCTTGCAGGGTAAATTCATCAATTAATTTACCATTATTAATAACACCGTAATATGTAGCTATTTTAGATAGTTCTCCTAAAATATGACTTGAAATCAGTATGGTTATCTTTTTTTCCTTATTTAATTTTAAAATTAATTCTCTCATTTCACGAACACCGGTTGGATCTAGACCATTCATAGGTTCATCCAACATTAGAAACTCAGGATCACCAAGTAGGGCTATTGCTATGGCCAGTCTCTGCTTCATACCAAGGGAAAAATGTTTTGCCTTCTTTTTTCCCGCCTCACTTAAACCCACCAAACTGAGCATTGGTTCAATGGCTGTCACAGGGTCGATACCTAGCAAAAGGCAATAATAGTGCAAGTTTTGCTTAGCTGTAAGATTGGGGTAGATTGCGGGGGTCTCAATCATAGTGCCTATTTTTCTTCTTTGCTTATTCAAATCACCACTTTCAAAAAGTCTAATCTCACCTCTATTTTTTTTGGCCAATCCTGCAACTAACCGTATAAATGTAGTCTTACCAGCTCCGTTTCTTCCTATTAATCCGTATATATCACCCTTTTTTACATTCAAACTTACTTCATTTACTGCGGCTTTTCTTCCAAAATACCTGGTTAAATTACTGGTCTGCAGTACATAACTCATGGAAAACCCTCCTATCATAAGAAGCAATCTTACTATTTATAACCTATTGTAGCACATTTTTGTCCAATATTCCATAAGATCATGTCTAATAATGCAAAAAAATTGTGAACAAACACGTAATGTTTGTTCACAATCTATTAATTAGCTAGAACTATTGTAAATATTTTTTCAAAGTTTCTCTTACTGCACCGCTAGATGCAATCATTTCCTTAAACATTCCCTCAATCTTACTGCCAAGACCAATCTCATAAAGATTTACGGCAAAGATTTTTTCATTAGATAAAATCGGTTTTAACAAGTCAGCTTTAAGCTCTGTATCTCCTAATTTAACATCTTTAACATATCCTTGTAATTCTTCCAGTAAAGGATCGGGACTTGGAGTAAAGGGATTACCCTGATCATCAATTCCCATCAGATATCTACACCATCCGGCTATGGTCAAGGGAATAAAGGTTAAATCCGTAACCTTTAAGTTATCACTGGCATGATATGCTTTTATAGTTTCCCCAAAACGAATCGGTAGCTTTTGAGAGGTATCTGTAGCTATCCTCTGGGGTGCGTCTGGCATAAAAGGATTCGGTAGTCTAAGCTCTAATACTGCCTTAATAAATTCCTCAGGATTAATTACTCCCGGGTTTACTACTACCGGCATTCCCTCATCGTAACCGATACGATAAACCAATTCCTTCAGCTGGGGATCTTTCATCTCTTCCCAAATGGTCTCATAAGATAAGAGACAGCCGAAAATAGCCAGTGCTGTATGAAGAGGATTTAGGCAGGTACAAACTTTCATTTTTTCAACTTTATCAACTGTTTCCCTATCCGTAAATATAAATCCTGCTTTTTCAAAAGGAGGTCTTCCGTTGGGGAAAGTATCCTCAATAACCAGATATTCTGTTTCTTCTGCATTTACAAAAGCAGCAGTATAAGTGTTTTTGGATGTTATAATAAGATCGGTATCTTCAAAACCGTCTTCCTCTAGGACCTTTCTAACCTTATCATCAGGTCTAGGTGTTATCTTGTCAATCATGGACCAAGGAAAGGCTACCTTATTTTTATCCCTTACATAATTTAAGAAGCCTTCTTCCACAAATCCATTCTTTACCCAGTTTTGTGCATATGCCTCAACTGCTTCAAAAACTTTGTCTCCGTTATGGGAACAGTTATCCATACTAACAAGTGCAATGGGAAGTTCACCTTGCTTATATCTTTCATATAGAAGTGCTGTGGTTTTACCCATAATATGAACCGGTTTTTCACAACCCTCAGCAAAATCTTTAGCAACTATAGCTAGATATTCTCCGTTAGAATCTACCAGGCTATATCCCTTCTCTGTTATAGTAAAGCTAACCATCTGTAAGGAAGGCTTTCTATAAATCTCTTTTAAACGCTCCCACTCTTGTTCTCTTTGGGTATCTGCAACTATGGATTCAACCACACTTCCAATAACCTTCTTTTCAATATTTCCATCAGCCTTTAAAATTACCAGTAGACTCAAATCATCATAGGGCTTATAAGCTTTCTCAATTATTTCGTAGTCAAAACCCTCACTGACGATTACTCCCCTGTCATAACTTCCTTCATTAAGCATGTTATTGAGTCCTGCTGCCACAAAGCCACGAAAGATGTTTCCTGCTCCAAAATGAAGCCAAGTGGGATTTTCTTTGGTTGCTTTTTTTACATTCTCTCTATCATACTTAGGAAGTTCATATCCTTTTTCTTGCCATGATGCCTCATAATTAATTAGTTTCATATTTAACTTCCTTTCTGCCATATAAAATGTATAAAATCTATATTACTATATATTTGTATTATACCCTTTTTTACTTATTTGATTTGTCATTTTTTCTTATAGCTTCCCACAGACCGTTTAGGTAAGCTACACCAAGGGCTCTATCATACAGGCCATAACCGGGTCTTGCCTGCTCATCCCAAATCATTCTGCCATGGTCGGGACGTACAACTCCGTCAAATCCGATATCATATAAGGCCTTAACTATCTCATACATATCGAAGTTACCGTCACAGGATAGGTGTGAGCTTTCATAAAACACCCCATCTGATTCAAATTTCATATTTCTTAAATGAACAAAATGAATCCTATTACTTATCTTGGGATTTCTAATAATCTGAGGAAGATTATTATTTAAATTACTGCCAAGGGATCCGGTACATAAGGTAAATCCGTTATAGATGCTGTCATTTAATAAAGCTATTTCCTCTAAGGCCTTCTCACTTGTCACAATTCTTGGTAAGCCAAATACACTCCAAGCAGGATCATCGGGATGAAGTGCCATTTTAATCTGATACTTTTCACAAACAGGCATAATAGCATCTAAGAAATACTTTAAGTTCTCCATTAATTTCTCTTTTGTTACGCCCTTATATTTCTCAAATAAGTCCATAATCTCATCCCTACGGTTAGGCTCCCAACCGGGTAGAATAAATCCGCCGCTTTCCTTCTCCATACGTTCGAACATGGTCTCAGGTTTAATTCCTTTGATAATATTCTCATCATAAGCCATCACATAGGAGCCATCTTCTAGCTGCTTTGCCAATTCTGTTCTTGTCCAGTCAAAAATAGGCATAAAATTGTAACATACCATATGAACATCAGCTTTACCCAAATTCTCAAGGGAAATCTTATAATTTTCAATATACTTTTCTCTTGAGGGTAGTCCTATTTTAATATCCTCATGGATGTTTACACTTTCAATTCCTATAAGCTTTAAGCCAGCTTTTTCTACTTCTTTTTTTAACTCTAATATATCCTCCAACTTCCATGGCTCACCTGCAGGAACATCATGCAGTGAAGATACAACACCTGTTACACCAGGTATCTGTTTAATATACTCTAATTTAACACTATCATGTTTTTTTCCAAACCAACGTAAGGTCATATCCATAAGCTTATTTCCTTTCTTTTGTATCATGAAATAATCTAGTATTTTGAGTTAACACATCTAGTATATAAATATAATGGTATATTTTCAAGTTTTTATTTACTTGGATCTTAATTATATTTGGTAATCAAAATAGGGAAATATTTTAAAACTAATATTTCCCTATTTCTTATATTAATAATTAAAATATTTTTCTACCTTTTTCGTCTTTAACCCCTGATTTTCTGTAGAAATATGTGTTAACCCTATCACGCCATTCTATGGCATTTTCCAGTTGCATATTAAAGCGTGCGGATACTCTATCATGGACATCATCAGGTATAAGTCCCTTTAATTCTTTCCAACCCTCAATCATCTTCTCAACTTCTTCTACCCCTTCAAAATGGGTATCATAGATATGCTGGATAAGAGTCTTTCCGGTTTTTAGTTTATAATCATATCTAACATAATGGAAGAATAGTAAAAGTTCTTCAGGGCAAGTTTCTATATTCTCGTACATAGAGGCAAGGGGTTCATTGTATTGTCCTGCATAGCCTGTACCATTTTTCACAGTTCTGTCTACACCCATACCGTCTCTATCTGCCCTGTGATAGGTACCCCATCTATCATACTCATAGCCATCTACATTAGGGCCATAGTGATTGTTAGGGTTAACCATCCAGCCAATTCCCAGAGGTGATGTATATTTCTCATATACGGGCCATGATTTCATCAGAATCTCATGAACAGTATTTATTACTTTATCCTCATGAGGAAATGTCTGCTTAATCCATTCCATTGCAATCTGCTCTGAAGAAAGCTCCGTATTCCAAGCCAGTCTTCCGAAACCATACAAATTAGAAGCCGCAAGATCATTGCCGGTCCAGTTATAATCATTTCCTGTATTAGATACTGCAGCCATTCCACAATTTACCTGATTATAAGCTCTTCCGGACACTATATCAGCAACAGTAGATCCATCCTTCTTAGCATAGGTCTCAAAATCTAGGACTTCCTTCCACATAGGAATAAGATAGCATACGTCCTTTTGATGGCCTGTATATTCCTGGGCAGCCTGAACTTCTAAAATCATATTTGTATTCTTTAATCCTCCAAACAAAGGTGATACAGGCTCCCTTACCTGGAAATCCATAGGTCCATTCTTTATTTGAAGAATTACATTGTCATCAAATTCGCCATCTAATCCTATGAAATTATCATAAGCTGCTCTGGCACGGTCAGTTTTATAATCTCTCCAATCCTGCTGGCAGTTATATACAAAGCAGCGCCATATTAGGATTCCTCCATAGGGTTTTAATATCCTTGCAAGTAAGTTTGCACCCTCTGCATGGGTACGGCCGTAGGTAAATGGACCGGGTCTGCCTTCTGAGTCCGCCTTTATCAGAAAACCTCCAAAATGGGGGATATATTCATATACTTTTTTAATACAGTTTTTCCACCACTCTTCTACATCCTTATCTAAGGGATCAGAAACAGGAAGTCCTCCCAACTCAATCGGTGCTGCAAAGTTAGCACTTAAATATAATTTTATTCCATAACCGGCGAATATATCTGCCATTGTACGAAGTTTACCTAAGTAACGGTCTGTAATAAGTTCGGTAGCTGCCTCATGAACGTTTACATTGTTAATTACAGTTGCATTTATACCGACGGAAGCAATTAACCTGGCATAATCTACTATTCTCTCATCCAGTATAATTTCATCATTCTCAAAAAAGAAGGAATTACCTGAATAGCCTCTTTCGATACTGCCGTCCATATTATCCCAATGATTTAACATACGGAAATTGTTCTTGGGATTCTCAGTAATATTAAGGCCACGAATTGACTGACCCTGGGCTATACGGCGAATCAAATCGAAACTTCCATATAATAAGCCCTTATCTGTTTTTGCCTCGATATAAACAGCTTCTCCTATTTGCTTTATTGAAAACCCTTCTTCTTTTAGTGTAGAATCATCTGTTAGCTTTAAAATTATTCCTGATTTTACTGTAGCTGCTTCATCTTCACTAGCCAAAATCCTCTGGTCAACTTTTATGTTAAGCATCTTATTTAATGCTTCGGTTAACTCTTTAATGGCATTATCAATGATCAGACTATTATTCTCCTTATTGCCTGTACATACTATAATTTCAGTCAAAAATTCCTTGTCCCCATAATTATTGATAGGGTTAAAGTTTAACCAACACTTATTGTACTTCATATAAATCCTCCATAGTTAACATTTTAAATTAGTCACCTAGATGCTATTAGTTTTTTATAAAATGCAAAAATACATTTGCCTTTTAATATATTAATGTATATTTTTTACTTAGAATAAGGCGGTAGCACCAGCTTCCGCCTTACTTCATTTTTTCTTATAAAATAACAGTCTGGTCGGAATGCATGATTTTACTATAAGGTTTTTTACCGGTTAATGCAATACTTCTTGCATCCGGTTGACTTGTACCGACAAATACTTCATATTCACCTTCATGCAATACTAAATTACCCTCATTATCATACAGTCCAAAGGCTGTATCCTTTAATTCTATTGATACGGTTTTTAACTGGCCGGGATTTAAGTAAACCTTCTTTAGTCCCTTTAGCTGCCAATTAGGTGCACCCTCTTGTTTTACCTTAACATATACTTGTAATGTTTCAGCCCCCGGCATATCCCCTACATTTTTTATGTCGGCAGTACATAATACATTATTACCGGGAACAATCTTATCTGCATCTACAGATACATTGGACAATTCAAACTCTGTATATGACAGTCCATATCCAAAAGGATAAAGAGCTTCATTCTTCATATAACGATAAGTTCTGTTAGCCATATTATAATCTGTAAACTCAGGCAATTCCTCAGTGGTTCTGTAGAAGGTTACAGGAAGTTTACCCTCTGGTGAATAGTCACCAAATAGTACCTGGGCAATTGCTCTACCACCTTGAGCTCCCGGATACCAGCCTTGAACAATAGCAGGTATATGTTCATCAGCCCAAGGAATGCTAAGGGCACTTCCGGAAAGAAGAACCAATACAATGGGCTTGCCGCTATTATATAATTCTTTTAGTACTTCTTCTTGAATTCCGGGAAGATTTAAGTTGGGTTTATCACCGCTGGCAAATTCATTACCCTGGTCTCCTTCTTCACCTTCAAGACCCGGATCAAGTCCGAAACAAGCAATGACTACATCACTCATATCGCAAACTGTTTTTGCTTCTGCCAGTCTGTCATTTTCCATGCCAAGCCCTGACATAGCCTTTTTAAATAAATGGCAACCTTCAGAGTAATATACTCGAATATCGTCACCAACATATTCTTTTATACCTTCTAATATAGTAATATATTCTGAAGCAGTACCTTCATAGTTACCTACCAAGGCTTTTCTGCTGTTTGCATTAGGTCCTATAACCCCTATGGTCTTAATTTTAGATTTGTCTAAAGGTAATAATTTATCTTGATTCTTTAATAAGACAATAGATTTTCTGGCAGCTGTTATGTTTAATTCCAAATGCTCTTTAGTGTCTACCTGATCATAACCAATCTTATTAAAGGGTACCTTTTCAGGATTATCAAAAAGGCCTAACTTCATTCTTGTGGTTATCAGCCTTATAACTGCCTCATCAATAGTTTTTTCCTCAACCAGGCCGTCCCTAACTGCCATCAGCAAATTGCCATATATATTACCGCAGTTTAAGTCGCACCCATTGTTCATAGCTAAGGCTACAGATTCAACCGGTGTAGAAGTTACCTTATGATACTCATGGAAATCCTTTATTGCCCAGCAGTCAGATACTACATGACCTTTAAAGCCCCATTCATCTCTAAGGATATCCTTTAATAAAGTTTTACTTCCACAGCAGGGCTCGCCATTTGTACGGTTATAAGCTCCCATAACGGCTTCAACATTTGCTTCCTGAACGCAGGCCTTAAATGCAGGCAGGTAAGTTTCATACAAATCTTGTGTGGAGCACTCCGCATTAAAGCTATGTCTTAAATCCTCAGGACCTGAGTGAACAGCAAAGTGCTTTGCACATGCCGCTGCTTTTAAATACTTTTCATCTTTTCCTTGGATACCATTTATAAATCTTACACCTAATCTGGAGCTAAGATATGGATCCTCACCATAGGTTTCATGGCCTCTTCCCCATCTGGGATCTCTAAAAATATTAACATTAGGTGACCAGAAGGTTAAGCCTTTATAAATATCATAATCACCATATTTTTGTTGTGCATTAAATTTTGCTCTACCTTCTGTAGATATAACATCTGCAATCTCCTCCAATAGATCCTCATCAAAAGTTGCAGCAAGCCCTATGGCTTGAGGAAATACAGTAGCAACACCGGCACGGGCAACACCATGAAGTGCCTCATTCCACCAGTTATAAGCTTTTACACCCAGTCTTTCTATGGCAGCAGCCGTATGCAAAGTTTGAAAAACTTTTTCTTCCAGTGTCATTCTCGAGACTAGATCTTTAGCTCTATCCTCAAAACTAAGTGTTTCATCTAAGTAAGCCTTATATTCTTGCATATAACTTCCCTCCTGTCATTTGTTGAACGTTTATTATAGCATAAGATGCCTCTCTTGGCACATTATTCACATTGAAATGTATGGGCTATCATTATATATTATATTGCACTAATAATCAATGTGGCTATTTATAAATAGCCACATTGATTATTATACCACATCTTCATCCTTTTTAGTATATATATTACTACATTTTAATGCCTGCCTGGGCAAGACTTTCTACAAAACCTTTTTGAGCTACAAGATATATGATAATTAAGGGTATTATTACCATTAAGGTACCGGTAGAAATCATAGCCTGTGTATAAGCAGTACTAGGAAATGCAGTTCTGTTACTTATATTCTGTATATAGGTCATTAAGTTATCTCCCAAACCTGCAACCGCATTTGCCAGCAATCCATATTTCCTTAAGAATAAGGAGGAATAGAAAGAATCTGTCCATTGCCATACATAAGCAAAGAGGAAAATGGATGTCAACATGGGTTTTGCATCCGGTAACATTATAAGTAAAAAGGTCTTAAGCTTACCGCATCCGTCTACATAAGCCGCCTCTTCCATCTCCTTAGGAATACCACGGAAATACTGCCTAAGCATAAATATGTATAAACCATTTTTTAATCCCATGCAACCGGCACTCATCATAACATAAGGCCAAATGGAATTAAGAAGATTTAGGGACTTGCCTCTAATCAATTCAATAATTCCAAAAACGTCAAAGTATCTAAAATTTAGATATAAGGCCGTAAGAATTGTCTGGGGAGGTATTACAATTGATAATATAACTGCAGCAAATAAAATCTTTTTACCGGGGAAATTATACCTTGCAAATCCATAAGCCACTAAAGTAGTTGATGCTAACTGCACCAAGGCAATTAATAATGATATAAGCAAAGTAGATATTAATGATTTAGGATAATTCATCAGCTTACTGGACAGCTCATAATTAGCCAAGGTCCAATTTCTTGGGATATTTATAACGGTTGCATCATACAAATCCCTTTCTTCCATAAAACTTACGGAAATCTTACTTAATATAGGCTGCAGTATTAAGAAGGCCAGACCAAATAACATGACGGCTCTACAGAACTTTAAAGTTCCATTGGCTATTGTCTTTTTTAACAAGTAGCCTTCTGAAAGCCGGTTCCTCTCCCAAAAGCTTCTTAGGGATTCATTTTTCACATGTTTTACCTTATTGGATTTTTTTAAAATTATATTCTTCATCTTAATCATAATAGTATACCCTCTTTGATATAAACGCTGATACAATTCCTATGATTACAGCTATTATGGCAAAGTAAGTCCAAGCCATTGCTGAGCTTCTGCCATATTCCAATGCCGGTGTCATTGTTTCCTTAATATGAATCATAACCTCATTGTCGCTTCTTACAAAGAAGTCAACTATGGAGTATATGGTGTTAACCAGGATTAGAGAACTTACCATCGGTAAGGTTATTTTCCAGAAGGTTTCCCATGCAGTGGCCCCTTCAATTTTTGCCGCTTCAAACATACTGGGCGATATAGTCTGAAGGCCTGACAGGAATATGATAATTTGTATGCCGGAAGCTATTGCAATTTCATAAATACTATCAACGGCATTAAATACATAGTTTAACATGGGCCCTACATATGCAGACTCTGATAAGAATAAGCTTTTTACCACGTCAGTAATGCTGGTAGCATTGGATGTATCTGCTATAACTTCTTTAAGTCCCTGCATTAGGGTATTATTAGTCTCAATTCCCACTAACACACCGGAAGAAAGTATCACCGGTAGGAAGAATATGGCCCTTACCAATCCCCTGCCCTTAAACTCTTGATTTAGGATTATGGCTATAAAGAAGCTAAATATGATGATTGAGGGAATAGTATAAAACATTTGCCATAGTTCTGTTACTAAATAGGTTATAAAATCCGGATCTACCGTAAATATGTATTTGAAGTTTTCAAACTTTACAAATTTATATGCTAATCCTCCTTCAAAATTTACTGTACTAAATGCCATTCTTAGTGACTGCAACAAAGGCATAAGGAGAAATACGATAAATCCAATGGTAAATGGTGCCGTAAACAAATATCCCGATACGGCATTACGATATGCCATACTCTTTGGTTTTTTCTGCTTCTTTTTTCTTTTGTCCATATTTTCACTATTCATTATTGCTTACCTCCTTCCACAATATAATCCTTAGCAGGAACTTGAATGCCCTTGTGGTTGTAAGCCCTATCATTATAGTTTACAATAACCTTTGTACCATCCTCATACTGGGTTAAATAAACACCAGCGGCCAACTTCTGATGGTCAGTAATAAATTGATTATAAAGATGTCCAAAATCATCCTTCATCTTCTGATATAATTCTACAGCCTCATCCTTCCAATCATTAAAGTTAGAAGAATAATAGTTGGTATATCTGCTGTCTCTTAAATCAAATGCATCTGCTGACATAAAGCAAAAGTATAATCCGGCACCGGTCTCTACTGTCTTTAGTAGATTTTTGGTATAATCAGGTGATAGATTTATAGCCGAGCCGGCATAGGAAACCAGTCCATGGAGTACAATTTCATAAAAAGGTATTTCATCATCAATAATATTATAACCTTTAGTTCCCAAATTAAGGTCTATTATAAAGTCAGCATATGGAACAGCATACATATTACCGGAACGTATCATTATATTATATTCTTCCGAAGCCAACTCCTTTAGCTTCTCCATTTGCATATTCTTAACTTCTTCCCGGCTTACGGGATTCTTTTTGTTATAGTCTGCACTTAAAATCATTCCTATATCTTCAAAGGCAATGCCCTTAACCCCACGTTTTGCAATTTCTTTTGCATAGCTATTTAAATTATTCATATAGTAGCTGGGCTTTGCTAAATAATATGTATATAGGTCATCTATCTTTCCATAATAAACCGGGCTGTATGGCTTAAGTTCCACCACCTTACGGTTAACATGTTTTGCTCCGTCTCTTATGACTACAAAATTGTCAATTAAAGAATTATTGTAAACAAATTGTATGGTGGCTCCCAAGTATAAATTCACATCATTTTCATCTGTATATTTCACCAGATTTTTAAAATCTTTTTTACTGCCCAGTTCATTTATTAGCTTAACCTTATTGGGAGCTTTATGAAGAATACCCCCGTTAAACCATCCCTTATAATTAACATTAAGATCACTTATTCCGGCCTCATTAAGTTCTTTTATAATTCCTTGGGCTTCTTCATATGAAGTCAGCTCATAGGGACGTCTAAAGGGTATTCCCAAATAATGCTTAGTTCTATCGATGGCACCTATAATCTCCACTGCAACAGGTAAATCCGATTCGGTCTTCTTTACCAGCACCGGGAAACGATTCATAAGGTACTGACGATACTTAGTGGCCATAGATACATAATCCTCATTATCTATGAATATATATTTTTGTACCAAAACTTCATCGGGAAGCTTTTCCTCAAACATACGTACGGTTTTATCCGATTTTGCTGATATATCCATTTCTTCACTGTGAAGCAAGTTATAATTTGCACAAGCATAATTATAACCATGGCTACTTCCGCTTACGGCAGCCTCTATAAATGAATAGGAATTGCCTTCCTCCAGTATGCATATAAAGGAGGATCCGTTCTTACTTATACCGAACAAGGGCATATTCATTCTTGTTTCATCTATAACAGCATCACGGCTTAATGCATAATCCCAACCATATATATCAGTTCTATAAGAGTTCTGGGAATGTTTATTGTTGTTGAAATTAATAATAGCCCCGGAGCCTTCCGGTACAAATATAAATCCTTCATCACTTTCTCCTCCGGCACCGAAGTAAGGAAGTGGTCTGATTTCAACGATAGGATACTTTTGCTTGTATTTAACATCACTAAGAGGTATGCTAACCTCTAATCCATCATCTTTTAATTCATATATTACCGATACATTAAATACCGGTGTGTCTTGGGACTTTGTCGAACCATATCTTGCCGCATCTATTTCGTAATCTTCTGCTGTATATCCCACTTCTGCAAATTTCTCTTCTGCCATTTCAATCAAATACTGGGGAGTCCCATCCATCATGACATATATGGGTTCATCTACTATATCAGGATAAGTGGCTATTAAAGCCTCCTTATCATCTGACTTTCTTAAATTATTTATATCGTAGACACGATAGCTCATACTAATTTGACTTTGTACCGATTTGCTCATTTTGTCATAGAATTCTAAAAATCTAGATTCCGGCACAGCCTTTGGCACATAATAAACCTTATCAACATTACCTATGGTGTAATTTACCTTAACACCATTTTCTAACTTTTCATAAGTGTAGTTCCCCTTTTCTATACTAAGGCCATAATTATTAAGTAAGGTCTTACTGCCGGATTCAGTATTGTATCTTAAAGTCAATGTAGATTCTAACTCTTTTCTAAATCCACCCTGATCCTCAGTATTTTCAGGGTTGGAGTGCCAAATAAATCCTGTACTCTTTTTTAATACATAAAACTGAGTTGTTTCAGGAAAAAAGTGAAATTCTAAATCATTATTTTCAATTACTATTTCTTTATCTTCTATTTCACCTTGTGAATAAACTTCAATATTATCATCCACTGCTTCTTTACTACATGCAGACATCACACCTAGTAAGAAGGGGATTACAAGTAATAACAGAAGCTTTTTTCTGGTTTTCATTTTGTTATCTCCTCCCTTCCTAAAATGTTTAATATAGTCTGAATGTAGCTTCTTTATATAAGGCTACAAAATATCCCACACTCTGTGTAATTAAGCTAAAAAACATAACTATTAAGAATATAATTACTAACATAGCTACTATAGTAAGAAGGCTGGAAACCACGGCTTTTCCAAAGGTATAATCGTGTATCATCATCATAGCAGCAAGGACTAATATAACACACCATATAATACTAATATTGTTAAATACAGTGTAGTATGTAGATTCCTCGTAAGTTAATACATAAGTTAACAAAATGAGAGGTAAGTTAATCAGTACATATGGGGTAAAGGCATATGCAGTGGCCATATAAATATGATTAAACTTTCCCTTACCGTCCATTAAGGTGGTAAGACACCAGTTAGCTATACACCATATAATAAACAAAACTACAGTGGGTAAAACCCGCATAAATAAGTTGAAATATTCCCATTGAGGCAAATAGTAGGGAAAGGCCGAATAAGTCCATGTCCAAATCTGTGTTAATACAACTAATATTATAATTGTATGAGCAGCCCCCATAGATCCCCGCTTTTCATGTATTAAGTCCCAAAAGCCGTCAAAGGGATGGAAAATTACATATAAGCTATATTTTAAGGTCTTACCTAGCTGTCTTAATCTATCTTTAAAACTCTCTGCCATTATGTTCATATTTTGCCGCACCCCCTTTAACCATCTTTCTAATTTTACTTATTATCAAGGGAATAACAATCAAGGCTGCCCCACCTAAAAGCAAATACTTAATATTCTCCTCTACCCATTCCTGCCTATACTCAGCAAAGGCTTTGGAATAATTGTTTACATCACGTTTGCTCTTAAAGTACTTCATGGCTTCCTTATATTCCCCTTGACGAAGGAGGGCTCTTCCGATACCTATATATGCTAAGTCGTAATTTCCGTTTAAACGCAGTGCCTTTCTCCAATAGTCAGCAGACTCATCATAACGTCCCTCTTTATATAACTCCAAACCCTTATAAATGTAATTACCATATTCTGTTAGAGTAAACCTTGTGACAGATAATGATCTATTATCTAAAACAAATAGGTCAGTACCCATACTTTCTATGGAAATGGGATATTGAAAATACCCTAACTTATTACCTACACCACCAAAGGCAAATAACAAATTACCTTGAAAGTCATATCCAAAAATTCTTCCTCTGTTACGATCTAGGCAAAAATAAGTGTCATTTTCCATAGGAACCACATCTTCAAATCTAGATGGTCCGCTTATATCACCGCCGGATCCCCACTGAATATCACCTATAGGCGGTTCATAACCGTTTCTAACCAATATATCTGCACCAATGGAATTTAACATACGAACAGGATAAACCGTTTTGTTTGCCAATTGACCCGGTGTAAATGTGGTCATTGTTGCATACAAGAAATCATCCTTATCTATGGCAAGATTAGAATACTCAGTGGGTACAAATTGAATCATTCTTTCCCTTTGTTCTTTTGTCATCAACCTCTTTACCAGTGCCTGAAAAAAGGTTGCTTTTACAGGATTTGCTCCTGTAAAATTCGTAAAATTACCCTCTTTATCATATTCCATAAATCCTTGGTTTACATTGGCTGCCAAAACAAATAGCCGTCCCGATGAATCCCCCACACATTTTAAGGGTGCAAAATTTGTTTCCCCAAGCACCGTGGGATCATCGGGTTTTACATAGGTTTTTATTACATTCAAATCCTTGTCCGTATGCAGTACCCGGTTATTATCCGTATCACAAATATATAGTTCACCTTTTTTATCTACAAAGACATCGGAGGGATTAAGAAAAGTACTTTCCTGTCCGTTTATAAAAACCTTGTCTATAACTTGGACAAGTTCAAAATATTTATTTACTACTACAATTCTGTTGTTGCCGGTATCCACTATATATAAATAATTATCCCTTACAAATAAGGATTTGGGATTATTAAAATCCCCTATTCCCAGCTGGGATCCAAGGAGCTGGGCTTGCGGTGTATATGCATCCGGTGATTCTAACTGATAACCGAAATACTCATAAGTATAAGTATAAGATTCTGATTCTGCCGATACCTTTGCCTTCGGACTTAACACCAATGTCAGCAGTAATAGGCATACAATATATTTCTTAACTGGTCTTCCCATATTATCACCTCACTCCTTAATTCCCGAACTGGCCATGGTTTCTATAATACTGCTTTGAGCCAAGATGAAGAAAAGTAAGGGTACAATTAGGATAAATAGTGTTACTGCCGCACTTACCCCAGCCCTTGCTATTATTCCACCGGTTACAACCTGGGAAAGGGCATAGGGCAAAGTTTTTAGTTCCTCATCATATATAAAGTTAGAGGCTCTTGTATTCCACAAATTTAAAATGGAAAATATGGACAGGGTCAAGGAGGCTGGCTTAACTAAGGGCAAAATTATTTTAATAAAAATCCTTACTTCCTTGGCACCGTCTACTTTAGCCGCTTCAATTAATACATCCGGTATCTGTTCCATAAACTGCTTCATCAAAAACAAACCTATGGGAGCAGCAAAGGCTGGTACAATTATTGCCCAATATGTATTAACCCATCCCAACTTTGTCATAACAAGATAGTTTGGTATTGCCATAACCTGGGGGGTGAACATCAGAGCACTGACAACTATGGTAAAAAACAATTTACTTCCGGGAAATCTGTATTTGGATAGCACATATGCAGCCATAGAAGCTACTATTAAGTGTCCTAAAGTACCAACCACTGTTATAAATACAGTATTAAATATGTACCGTGAAAAGGGAACCCAGGTTTTACCCATTAGGACAAATAAATCCGCAAAGTTATCTAGGGTCGGTTTGCCAACCCATAGCTTCGGAGGAAATAAGAATATCTCATCTAATGGCTTAAAAGCACTGTTTACTGCATAAACTAAAGGCAAGATAAAGAACCATCCAAATACTAACAGCACCAAGTAGACGAAGAAATCGCCCCATCTTGACCTATTCGGTTTTCTCTTTTTTAACTTAATCATATTAAATCTTATCTCCCTTTTTTATTCTTAACCTAAGATGGACAATGGTTAATCAAGTTCCAACTTTATTCAACATGGCGTTAACTGCCTTTTTAGACAGTATCATAGCCAAGAATAGAATTGTTGCTATGGCAGAGGCATAACCCATATCAAATCGAAGTGAACCATAGTCCATTAGGTGGGTTACCACTGTACTGGCTGCATAGTCTGTACTGGGGAAACCACAAAGTGCATTAGCAACCTCCCCTACTGTAAAAGACTGTGTAATTGCCATAACTGCACCAAAGAGCAACATTGGTTTCATATTGGGAAGAGTAATATACCACAACTCCTGCCAGCGGTTTTTAATTCCGTCCACATAACCTGCCTCATATTGATCTTGGCTTATGGTCTGAAGCCCTGCAATAAAGGATAGAAAGCCATTACCCAAACTCATCCACAGCACAACTATAATAACAACAGTCATCATATATTTTGGATCTGTCAGCCAAAATATAGGTTGGCTGGTTATTCCCCAATCCATCAGGTAAGCATTGGCCCATCCATATGAGTCACTGCTAAATAAGGTTCCAAACAGCATAAACATATTGACGCCGATGGATGGGGCAAAAAATATCAAGACAAAAATTGATCTTAAAACCCTCGGTAATTCATGGATTAACCATGCAAACAAGAAGGACATAAGGTATCCCACCGGGCCTGTAATAACAGCCAGAAGGAATGTATTCTGCACCGAAATCAAAAAGACATCATCGGCAAGAAGAAGATTAATATAGTTTTGCAATCCGATAAAATCCGGGGGATTTAAAACATCATAATATGTAAAACTATAGAATATTGAAATTACTACCGGCACAACGAAAAACACCGTAAAAAGCAAGGCATAGGGAAGTAAGAAAGCATACTGAACCCTGGATTTCCAAATGCTTTTTATGGTATAAGAAGCTTGTCTTTTCTTCCTTTCCTTCCATTGATCAAACTTTGCACTCATTTTTTTACTTGCTCCCTCCTATCCCCTAATCTACATCCAGACCTAGCTCAATTCGTTTATATTTTATTTCATCATTAATGGTCCTAGTATAATCTAAAAGAGTTTCTCTGGGATCTTCTTTTTTATAAGCAACCTTTCTGTATGCATTAATCATATGACGGACTGTGGAATATCCGCCGGGAACATTTGGAGTACCAACTGTCCATTTCCATTGTTCCCTGATTATTTCTGCATCCTTATTGCTCCAAGCCAATTCTTCAAAGGCCACTTTATTGGCTGTAGCATATCTTGCCGCAGAGCCCATGATACTTTCCAGTTCACGACCAAAGCGAGTATTAGTTTCAGAACTTACCCACCACTTTAAGAAGGTCCATGAAGCATCATAATCCTTGGCATCTTTAAGGATCATACTACAGGTTCCTCCAAAAGGAACAGAACGATCTATAGTTCCATCCTCTTTTTTCGTACCGGGAACCAAGGAAAACTCCCATAATCCTCTGATTTCAGGGGCAAATACACTTAATACGTTAAAATTACTATAATCCTGAATACCTATAGGCATTTCACCGGTACGGAATCTATTAACAAAATCATACTGACTGGGTAAACTGTAATGGGTATAAAATCTGGTAAAGAACTCAAATGCTTCAACAGCTTCTTCCGAATCTAATAAAGTCCTTTTTCCATCCTCTGTATATAAACTTCCGCCCTTTTGATAAAGTAGGGCCATCATACCCGATGTATCCGGATTTTGGACACCGTTTGTTACCCTTTCCACTGAAGGCATGGCAAATTCCATATTATGCTTTTGTAACAAAGGAAGTAACTCCATTACTTCATCCCATGTATCAGGAACCTTTGCCCCTATTTCTTCCATAATATCCGTTCTATAGAACATAACACTGAAGTTTTGTGTCTCCGGTAAGGCATATATGCCACCGTCGTATTGATAGGGTACAAAAACACTCTCATGAAATTCGGATGCTACTTGATCAAAATCTTCAAATTGAGATAAATCTACTGCCGCATCTCGAATAGCATAGTCTACCGGTACATGGTTAAAGACAGATAGGGCTATATCCGGACCTGTTCCTGCAACGACAGCAGGTAGAAGGGTATTAGCATCAATTAGCTTGACATTAACCCCTATTCCATATGTAGGAGTAAATATTTCATCAATCATATTTTTTAGAATAGTTGCCTGGTCACGACCTGACAGCAGCCATACATCTATTACCTTTCCTTCCTCATATACACTTCCTAAAGTGGAATAATCTTCAAAGAATGATGCAGCAAAGGATCTTAACTCATGTGCCACCTTATCTACAAAGCTTTCCTCTACATTTGGCAATTTAGCTCCGTCTGCATTGATATATATATAATCTATATCCAACTGTGAATTGCTTAAATTTAAGGTTGAGGTACCCAGTGAGCTAATATCCATCTTAAATCCTTCCATACCTCTTGGTATTGAATCAGGATTTTTTATAAATCTTTGCAATTTTTTAGACATGTTAACAACAACCGCAGTATCGGCACCTCTTTGTCCCGTAGCTTCTTCAAGATTTTTGGTAATATCATTAAGAACTTTAATCTCTTCTTCCATAGCCGCCATAACTTCCGGATACTTAAGATCAATCCGGTAATCCCTGTACCGATCAGGTCTTGCCCCTGTAAGTACTAAGATTTTACGATATATAGAGTTAAGTCGGTATATGCTTTTATCTAACTCTGTAAGTATGTCACCTATTTTGCCCATGGTAACCTCTAGGCGGATAGTATGTTTACCTTTGGTTAAAGGAATTTTATATGGAACACCCTCTTCATCTGCAAGAGTGGTTAGCTGCCAGCCTGTGTTATATTTAAATTCAAGCTGGGCCGCTTCTTTAAATGGAGTCTGTCCGTCTATCATAACTGTTCTTACCGATACCATACCACGGTTATAATTTTGCTTAGCCTTAAAGGAAATATTATAAAAGCCATCTTCCGGTACTTCAAATTCCCATTCGATCCATTGTCCTGCTACTCTCCATTGATCTCCCCCAATACTGTTAAGCTTTATTTTAGAAGCACTATATGGCTCTGTATTAGAGGAAGCACGATCAAAAATCGCATACAAAGTAGGAGAAGATCTATATTCAGCCTCTTCCCCTTGTTTTTTATAATAAAAATCTGTATCAGTATTCTTATAGTTATTTGCATCAAAAGAGGCTATGTACTCATCATATGAAGGCAATTCTTCTTTCTGTCCAATTACAAGATTACTTATGGCTACAGGCTCACTTATAGCCACTAACCTAATAGTGTTCTTCCCCTTATTAAAATAGTAACTATAAGGTTCTATATAATAGCCCATATAATCTCTAAGATATGTACTCTCCCATCTTGGAGCTTCCGTCTGGGTTGGTCTTATTTCATTACCCCTATTATCCATCCTAATCTCACCGGCATCAGTCCACACACGGGAAAAAGTCAAGGTATCTGAACCTGAAAATGGCATAACCCCATTAATATAAAGCGCCCTTTCAATATCAATTCCTCTACCCTCTAAGGGATAGTAGTCTAAAGATATATTGTATAGCCCGGCTTCTGGAATATCTACTTCCCATTCCACAAAACCTTCTTCATGGGATACAACTACATCTTTTTTACCTAAGTACTCATTATAGGCATCAGTCTTTTCTGCTAAAGAATAGTTTTTAATATCAACCACTATCATGTGATTAGGCTTTGAGGCTTCTTTATACCTTTCAAGATAAGCACTGTAGATGTCATCCCTCCCCACAATTTCTTCAGTTTCTACCGGCTTTATGTCTTCACTTGTTAGTGAAGCTTCGTAACGTTCATTTGCAATCCTAACATAAATTGAATAACCTATTATTGCAGATACAATAAGCAGTATGAAGTAGAAACTTTTTTTCTTAAAAATAGACGCAACTGACATATCCTGTTCCTTCCTTCTTTGTATATATTGTATATTTTTTTATTAAATTAATTACAAAATTTACATAATGTATATTTAGTCTATCCCATGTTTTGCTTTTTTGCCTATCATTTTTTGCGGTTTATTTGCCATCTATTGCTAATATTTTGTGTAAAGTTACTATTTTCAATTTACTATTTTTTTACCCGGTTTACTAATTTAGCTAAATATACTAGAATAAAGTTATAAAGCATACTAGAAAACATTATATATTTTTGTGCTTGTTCTGAATAATTTTCTTCTTGTTACTAATCTGAAATAGCAATATTTACTTATTAACTTAATTGTCTGACTTGTTAGTTTTTACATTACAACTAGATTTTGTGCATAATTTATATTTTCCCCCTATTCTACCTATTATTATAGTATTTTCTAAGCGTCTAAATAAAAATCATTTATTATGGAATCCTATAAGAAAGGAGATTTATATGAGGATTTTAGACGGTATTTATGAAAAAGTAGATTACCAAAATAATTCACCGATTCTTTTGCACACTAATAAGGAGGTTGATAGTTACCCAGCCCATTGGCATACTGCTGTGGAAACCATTATGCCAATTAGTAATATCTACACTGTTGTAATTGGAAAGACTACATATCTTTTACATGAAGGGGATATTCTTATAATTCCACCGGGTGAACTCCATGAACTAATTGCTCCTAATGATGGAACAAGACAAATCCTCTTATTTGACTATTCTTTAATAAACGGCCTTAAGGGTATATCAAATATTTTTACTGTTCTAAACCAGCCCAGACTTATTACCTCACGGAATGAACCTGAAATAAACGCAGAACTTGTTAAAATCTTTCATGAGATTACAAATGAGTATAATAGTAATAAGAGCCTAAAAGAAGCTGCTATTTATTCATTAATTATTAAGATGTTCGTAATTTTAGGACGTAAATATATGAACACAGAACATATCTTTCCTGATGTCAAACTAAACAAACAGAAGGAATATATCGAAAAATTTAACTTGATTTTCGATTATATAAATGAAAACTTTATGGAAGAAATCTCTTTAGATACCATTGCAGATGTGGCAGGATTTAGTAAATTCCATTTTTCCCGCTTGTTTAAGCAGTTTACTGATATGTCTTTTTATGATTATTTAAATCAAAGGCGTGTCAAGGAAGCAGAAAGACTTTTACTTAACCCCAACTTATCTATCACCGAAGTAGCCATGCGTTCAGGTTTTTCAAGCATTTCTACATTTAACAGAGTCTTTAAGACTTTTAAGCAATGTACACCCACAGAATTTAAAAATCTATACCAGCGTCGCAACCGTATAAAACAAAGTATACATATGCTAAACTCAAAATAAGTACAGACCCCACCGAAATTAAGTAATAAACACTTTATACTTTATAAGATATAATTTAACTATTACTTATATGAATATATATAAGTAATAGTTTTTTATCTAGTAACTTTATTTTTAAAAGTTACTTGACTATATAAATATTCTATGATATTATAAAGCAAATTTATGTTACATATTGCAACTTTTTAACAAGCTATAATAAGGAGATGATTTATGTTAGATAATCTACTATCCCTAGATAATATTAGTTTTTTATTGGTTTTTATTGAAGGGTTTTTATCCTTCTTATCTCCCTGTGTAATTCCCCTAATACCTATTTATATGAGTTATTTGGCAGGTAATGCAAAACAAACCGATGAGGAAGGAAGAATTACCTATAAACAGACTGCTGTATTTATTCATACAATATTTTTCGTCTTGGGAATTTCTTTTGCCTTCTTCCTATTAGGAATGACATTTACCGCATTAGGAACATTCTTTAAGACAAATCAACTCCTATTTACTCGTATAGGAGGTATACTTATTATAGCCCTTGGCCTTTATCAAGTAGGTCTTTTAGACATAAAATTCCTACATAAGGAACGTAAACTTCGACTAAACTTAATTAACCGGCAGATGAATCCCTTGGCAGCTTTTATTATGGGATTTACCTTTAGTTTTGCCTGGACCCCCTGTGTGGGACCTGCCTTATCCTCAGTGTTAATATTAGCCTCCGGTGCTAAAAGTTCCTTGATAGGTAATCTTTTAGTCCTCATCTACGCAGTAGGTTTTATTATTCCCTTCCTGCTTCTGGGACTTTTCACCTCCCAGGTTCTAAACTTTTTAAAAAGCAAACAGAAACTACTTAAATATACTGTGAAAATTGGGGGAGTCATTTTAATTCTTATAGGTATTATGACTTTTACAGGATGGATGAATGGTATTTCAAAATATCTTAATAAGATATCTCAACCCTTAGGTAGTAAACAGGAGGAGCAAAATGAAGATACCATTTCAGATAAGGAGATATCAAAAGATGATAATTCAAATGATGATAATTCCCCTAATAATACATCAGAAGAAAAAGAAAAGTTTCCTGCTATAGATTTCACCTTAAAGGATCAATATGGTAATGAACACACTTTATCCGACTATAAAGGCAAGGTGGTTTTCTTAAATTTTTGGGCTACTTGGTGTAACCCATGTTTAAGGGAGATGCCAGATATAGAGAAAATCTACAAGCAGTATGGCAAAAATCAAGAGGAGGTAATTATTCTAGCTGTTGCCAATCCCTCTAGCGATGAATATCCTAACAATGCTGATGTAAGCAAGGATGAAATTATAGCCTTTCTTGATGAAAATGGATATACATTTCCTGTTGTATTTGATGAGACCGGTAACTTGCTTAGTGAATATTTAATTTCTGCATTTCCAACTACCTTCTTAATTGATAAAGAAGGCAATATTTCTGGATATGCCCCGGGTATGCTTACCAAGGATATGATGGATAATGTTATAGAACAAACTCTAAATTCAACCCAGTAAATTATTATTTTTATGATTTTTAAAATATGATAAAGGAGTAAACCATGAAAAACCTATATAATCTTCCCTGTAGTATTGCACAAGCCCTAAATATAATAGGAGATAAATGGACTTTACTTATTATCCGACAACTGATGCTTGGTTATGATACTTACTCAAGTATTCAAGAACGGCTAGAAGGTATCCCAAGTAATCTTCTTTCTAATCGCCTAAAAGCCCTTGAACAAGATGGACTGATAACTGCCAAGCTTTATCAAAGCCATCCACCTAGATATAGATATTTGCTTACTGAAAGCGGCCGGGACCTATCTGATGTCTTTAACAGCATCATACTATGGGGAGAAAAGAACTTGCAAAAATGTCATAAGAAACTGACTCACTCAGATTGTGGTCATAAAATAGAATTAACTTATTATTGCCCTAAATGTAATAAAACAATAAATCGGGAGGATATAGTCGTAACTGATTCTAAGCATGATTAAATTATTTTGCATATTATTAACTTTTCACCTTCTAAATGGATAATTTATATATTTTTAGTAATACTAAGCTAGGAGGTGATTATCATGATTACAAATGTATCATTAACTACAAAAGAGCAATATCTGCTTCAGGATCAAAAGTCCCACGAACAACAATGCGTCCTAAAATACGATAATTATGCCAATCTGGCGTCGGATGCTCAACTTAAGTCCATATTCACAACCCTAGGTCAAAAGGAAAAAGAGCATTTACAGACTATCAACCAATTATTAAACGGCCAAATTCCCAACATCACTAGTCAAGGGGGCTCAAGTTCACAGTCACAAAATCAACTGCAACAACAAGGCCAACAACAAAACCAACAACAGCAAAGTCCTATGGCCATGTCAGGTCAACCTTCTATGCAGCAATCTGCAAGTAACACTACTAATTTAACAGATAAAGATATGTGCACAGATATGCTTAGTACCGAAAAATATATATCCGGAACCTATGATACAGCCATTTTTGAATTCAAAGATCCAAGAATTAGAGATGTGCTGAACCATATTCAAAAAGAAGAACAAAAACATGGAGAAACTATTTTCCAATACATGCTAAGCAAGGGAATGTATACACCACAATAATTTTCTCCTCTTGTAATAAGCGGCCAATAAAACTGCTTATTATAAGAGGAAATTTTTTTAACTGTTATGTACTTTCTCCCATTTGTTGGTTTTGTACTAATATGTCCTAATAAAATCCTAAAACTTCAACAAAAGAAGCCTTAATCATTGTAAAATATATCCGCATTGTAAGTTAAATTTTAGACAATCTAAACAAAATGGAGGATTATAAGATGAAGAAAATATTATCTTTAGTCATATGCTTAGCATTAGCTACGACTATGCTAACAGCATGCAATAACGCCGGCAATAACAATAAAGGCGTAAAGACTGGTCTTGCTGTAATAAGCAGTGCTGCTAAGTCCAGTGAAACAACTACCGAAGCAAATGGTAAAGTACAAGTTGACTCTACAGCTGTTGGTGTTCTTGTAGATGACAAGGGTGTAATTACAAACTGTGTAATTGACGTAATTCAGTCTATCTATGACTATTCAGCTACCGGTGAGATTCTTACTGATTTAGGCACAACTTTTATCAGCAAAAAGGAATTAGGGGATGCTTATAATATGAAATCCACTTCACCTATCGGTAAAGAGTGGTTTGAGCAGGCTGAAGCCCTTGAAAAATATGTAACCGGAAAGACTCTTGAGGAAGTTAAAGGTATCGCTGTTGATGGCGGCTATCCTACTGAAGAGGATTTAACAAGCTCTGTTACAATGAATATTGCTACTATTATTGATGCTATTGAAAAAGCTGTTAACAATGCAAAAGATTTAGGTGCAAAAGAAGGGGATAAGTTAGGTCTTGGTCTTACTTCCACTGCACACAAGAGCTCAAAGAATGCTTCTGAAGAAGGTGACGGTTTAGTTCAGGCTTACACTCACTATGGACTTGTATCCTTTGATAAGGATGGCAAAATTACCAGCAGCATTATTGATGCTTCTCAGACCAACGTATCCTTTAATACTGAAGGAAAGATTACTTCCAACCTTGAAGATACATTCAAAACTAAAAATGAACTTGGATATGATTATAATATGAAAGACAGTTCCTCTATCGGCAAGGAATGGTTCGAACAGTCTGAAGCATTCAGCAAATACATAAAGGGTAAGACTGTTGAAGATGTTAAAGGTATTTCCTTAGATTATGGAGTACCTACCGATGAGGATTTAGCAAGTTCAGTTACAATAACAATTACAGATTACATCACCGTTGTAGAAAAAGCCGCAGCAGTTGCAAAGTAATAGAAGTTATCAACTAATATTAATTACTAAATAAATATACTTGAATTTAGAATTAAGCATTGGGGTTGCAAACATATTAGAATTAAAATGTTTTGCAATCCCTTATTTTTATGTTATTCTAGCCATATAATAAACTTATAACTTTAAAGATATCCATTGATACTACAGGAGTTTAAAAATGAAAAAATCGATAGCATTATCTCTTTTCTTAATAATAGGACTTCTTGCATCTTCCTGTGATAAAGCAGCAAAAAAATATGAGGGTAGCTTTCTTGTCTTATTTAATACAGTAACAGAAATAGTGGCTTATACAAAAGATGAAGAAGAGTTTAGAGAATTGGCTAATTTTATTTACGCCGAACTGGAAGAATACCACCAATTATATGATAAATATAATTCCTATGATGGGATAAATAATATAAAAACTATAAATGATTATGCCGGCAAAGAACCGGTAAAAGTAGACCAAAGAATAATAGATTTGCTGAAATTTTCTATCTATGCAAATGAACTATCTAAGGGTAATGTTAATATAGGTATGGGTTCTGTACTGGAAATATGGCATGACTATCGTAGTCTTGGAATAGATAATCCCACAGAGGCAAAGCTTCCTCCCATGGAACTACTTGAAGAAGCTGCAAGTCATACTAATCTTGATAACCTAGTAATAGATGAAGCTAATTCCACGGTATTTTTAAAAGATAGTAAGATGCGCCTTGATGTAGGGGCCATTGCAAAAGGGTATGCTACGGAGCAAATAATTAAAGCTGCCTTAGACAGAGGATATACAGACTTTTTATTAAGTGTAGGCGGAAATGTCCGGGCAGTAGGAGGAAAGGGCAAAGAAAAAGCCCCTTGGGGTGTGGGTATACAGAACCCTGATAAAGAATCAGAAGAAAATATTCTATATACCCTTAATTTAAAGGACTTATCCCTTGTTGCCAGCGGAAACTATGAAAGATATTACACGGTAGAGGGTAAAGAATATCATCATATTATTGACCCCAAGACACTTATGCCATCAGAATACTTTACAGCCGTATCAATTGTATGCCACGATTCCGGCATGGCTGATTTACTCTCCACTGCAATCTATAATATGTCCTTTGAAGAAGGACTTGCCCTTATCGAAGGCTTAAAAGATACTGAAGCACTATGGATATTTCCTGATAAATCAATAAAATACAGTTCAGGCTTTGAAGCCTTAATAAAAAAATGATTTATCCACAAGAACCTTAAAATAATGGGTCTTTATCAACATTATATTAGCTATGCGTTAATAATCCCTTTAATACTTTCACTTATCCTTCTGGCCACATAAGGGTTATTCATGGTATATAGATGAATTCCATCTACTCCTTGTGAGATTAAATCTACAATTTGATCAACGGCATAGGCTATTCCTGCTTCCCTGATAGCTTCAGGTGAATGTTCAAAACGCTGCATCATCTTAGTAAACTTAGAAGGAAGGCTGGCACCGCATAAGGTCACCATTCGTTCAATCTGAGCTTTATTAATAACAGGCATAATTCCTGCTTGAATCGGAACCTTTACCCCCGCCTTCCTAACCTTTTCTAAAAAGTTATAAAAAAGGTCATTATCAAAAAAGAGCTGTGAAATTAGATGCCCGACTCCGGCATCTACTTTTATTTTTAAGTTCTCAATATCTTTTTCTATATTTTCCGCCTCAACATGGCCTTCCGGATAACAGGCACCGGATATGTAGAATTCTCCTCTATTTTTAATATACTGCACCAGTTCACTGGCATAGGAAAACTCTTTTTTAGCCGGTATATCAGGGTTAATATCACCTCTTAGGGCCAGAATATTTTTTACACCATTTTCTTTAAGCCGATCTAAAATCAGCCCAATCTCTTCCTTTGTATTATTAACGCAAGTTAAATGAGCTAAGGGTACAATTCCATATGTATTTAATATAGTGGAGGCAATATCACATGTGGAATTATCTGCAGCATTCCCCCCTGCTCCATAGGTTACACTAATAAAATCCGGTTGAAGCTCCTTTAAATCGTCCAGTGTTTTGTATATTGTATCTATAGAACTGGTCTTTTTGGGGGGGAAAATTTCCAAAGAGAATACGACCTTCTTTTTTTGAAATAAAGATGCTATTTCCATTAAGTTTACTCCTTTCATACAAACCATTTGAAACTTTTTCTAATTGTATCCACAATAGCAAATTATGTCAAGACATCAATATAGCAATCTTTCAATATTTATAATATCCCCCTCAGTATTTCCCTCAATAAAATTAATTACCGTATCCAAAATCTTATCTGCATGGGCACTACTGCTTGTTATACAGGCAATCCCAAGGACTATGCTCTGATGAAGATCTTGATCTTCCACCTCAGCTATGGATACATTGAATTTATTTTTCACTTTAGCACATAGGCTTTTTACAACCATACGCTTTTCTTTTAAGGAGTGAACCCAAGGTGCATATATTTTTATCCTGACAGTTCCTACTACCATAATCATCCCTCTATTTCATAACTTCATAACCTTCTATAATTACTATGCTTACAAATCTACTATTTTATAAAAGTAATGTCAAACATTTAATTAAAATGAATAAGCATTTTTTATTTGTATAATATAAATAAAAAAATATTTAGAGGAAAATGTATGAACACCGAAAAAAGACTGACAAAAGCATACAAAGAAGCCACAATTGAATACTTTGATAAAGATTCTAAATATGTTATTTTTAGTGACACACACCGGGGCGATGATAGTGTATCCGATGAATTTGCCCGTAATCAGGTGATTTTTCTTCATGTTCTAAATTACTATAATAAAAACGGCTATATATATGTAGAGGCAGGGGATGGGGATGAACTTTGGGAACATAAGAACTTTAATCATATTCGCCTTGCCCATAAGGATATTTTTATAGTATTAAAAAAATTTTATGAAGCAGGAAGACTTAGAATGCTCTATGGTAACCATAACATTTATCTTAAAAACAAGAAATATGTAGAAAAAAATTATTATCAGTTTTATGATGAGTATAATCAAAAAAAGGTAAACCTCTTTCAGGGTATAAAGCCTATGGAAGCCTTGGTCTTAAAACACCGGATAACAAAACAAGAAATTCTTATTGTTCATGGACATCAAGGTGATTTAATAAATGACCAGTTCTGGTATATATCAATGATTCTTTTACGATATTTTTGGAGGTTCTTGCATATAGTAGGCTTTGAAAATCCCTCCAGTCCCGCAAGAAATTTATATAAAAGGCATAAGGTTGAAAAAAACTATAATAAGTGGATTAAGAAGCATAAAATAATGTTAATTTGCGGCCATACTCACAGAATTAAATTTCCTAAGAAAAATGATCTGCCCTACTTTAACACAGGATGTTGTATTAACACCAGGGGAATACCGGGTATAGAGATAGTGGATGATACTATTTTAATGGTGGATTGGAGAGTTAAAGCTGATGAAAATGGTAACATGCGAATTGAAAGAACTATAGTAAGAGGTCCTGAGCCTATTGAAAGATATAATTGTAAGAATATCGGCAATTTTAGTAATGATTCTAATTGCAGTCAAATAGATAGTTAGCTATATTTATCAGGCACAATTTCATATAAATACAATAATATGGCAATATAAATGTAACTTTACTTGGAACAGGGTTTGAGTTATACTGTCTCTAAAAGTAAAGATCTATTTTTGCAATATATGAAAGTGAGGAAGTAGCATGAAGATAGTAGTATTAGCAGGGGGAACCAGTCCCGAACGAGATGTATCTCTTTCTACAGGAAAGATGATTTATAAAGCTTTAAAAAATAAGGGACACCAAACCATACTATTAGATGTATATTTAGGTTACGAAGGAGATACAAGTAATCTATTTGATATAGAAAAAGACTGGGCCGAAGGAATCGGCAATATCGGTACCTATAATCCAGATATAAAGGAAATTAAAGCCCTAAGAAAAGGCAATCCAGATCACTTCTTCGGACCGGGGGTACTGGAAATATGCGACATGGCAGATATCGTATTTTTAGCACTCCACGGGGAAAACGGTGAAGACGGCAGAATCCAGGCTGCCTTTGACCTAATGGGTATTAAATATACCGGTACCGATTATGCCAGCAGTACCATTGCTATGGATAAGGCTGTCTCCAAAGAACTGTTTACATATTATAATATCCCTAGTCCTAAAGGTATCTATGTTAGAAAGGGAGAAGAATATACTTGGGATAGCTTTCCTTGCGTTGTTAAGGTAAATAATGGTGGTTCCAGTGTAGGTGTATCCATTGTGCATTCAGCTGATGAAATGGATGCTGCCATTGATAATGCCCTATCCTATGGGGACCAACTTATTATAGAACAATATATTAAAGGTAGGGAGTTTTCTGTAGGAGTAATTGACGGAAAGGCTTTACCTGTTATTGAGATTGCCCCTATTTCAGGTTTTTACGATTATAAAAATAAATATCAGGCAGGCAATGCCATTGAAACATGTCCTGCTGACCTTGATGAGGCCATATCAAAACAGATGCAGGATTTTGCAGTAATGGTATTTAAGGCTCTTCGCCTAAAAACCTATGCCCGAATGGACTTTTTATTAAATGATAAAAATGAAATCTACTGCCTAGAAGCAAATACCCTTCCCGGTATGACCCCTACATCCTTACTTCCCCAAGAGGCCAAGGCTATAGGAATAGATTTTGAAGATTTATGCGAATTAATAATAGATATTTCCTTGAAAAAATATAATAAATAAAACGAGGGATAATCATGAAAAATATGACTTTGTCAAATATAGCAAAAGCTTGCCAGGGTAGGCTTATCTTAAATAACCACCATGATACAACCATAAAAGGTGTAGAAATTGATTCTAGGAAAATAGAAAAGGATTATCTTTTTATAGCTCATAAAGGTGCAAGGGTTGACGGTCATGACTATATAGAAACAGCTTATACAAAAGGTGCTATTGCAGTAATCTGCGAGAAAGCTCCGGCTAATGTCGATATGCCATATATATTAGTTAATGATAGTCTAACTGCATTAAAAGATATTGCCACTTGGTATCGTATGCAGCTTGACATTCCGGTAATCGGTATATCAGGCAGCGTAGGAAAAACCAGCACTAAGGAATTTGTAAGCAGTGTCTTGTCTCAAAAATACCGGGTTTTAAAAACCCAAGGAAATTACAACAATGAAATCGGTCTACCACTAACCGTACTGCAAATTAAAGAGGAACATGAAATTGCAGTCTTAGAAATGGGAATCAGTGATTTTGGAGAAATGCACAGGCTTAGTAATATTGCAAAGCCCGATTATTGCCTGCTTACCAATATAGGACAATGTCACCTTGAGAACTTAGGCTCAAGAGAGGGTATCTTAAAAGCAAAATCAGAAATGTTTGACTTTATGAATAAGGATGGCAGTGTTATTTTAAATGGGGACGATGATATGCTCTCTACCATCCCACAGGTTAAGGGAAAAATCCCCCTAAGATATGGACTTAGTCCTAATAACCATGTATATGCCGATAATATTATATCCCATGGTCTTTTGGGAAGCAGCTGCCATATACATATTAAAGATGAAATTATACCTGTAAAGATTCCTATGGCCGGCCGTCACATGATTTTAAATGCCCTGGCTGCTGCAGCCCTAGGCTCAGTCCTTGGCCTTACCAATGCAGAAATCTCCCAAGGGATAGAACAAATACGGCCTGTCAGCGGAAGGAACAATATTATAAGTACTGATAAATGGACTATAATCGATGATTGTTATAATGCCAATCCTGTATCAATGAAAGCTGCCATAGATCTTTTAGTTATGGCAGATACAAGACAGGTGGCTATCCTAGGAGATATGGGAGAATTAGGCCTTAAAGAAGAATACCTCCATAAGGAAATTGGTATATATGCTGCCTCAAAAAATATAGATATAATTATCTGTCTTGGTAAACTCTCATCCCATATGTATAAGGGTGCTAAAGAAATATTAGTTAGCAATAATGATAGATTGTTCTACTTTGAAACTTTGGATGGCTTAATAGAAGCACTTCCTTCCATATTAAAAAAAGATGATACTATTTTAGTAAAGGCTTCTCATTTTATGGGCTTAGATAGGCTTGTAGAAAAACTTCAGGCTTAAAGATATAAATAGATGCATGGTATAAATTTAAAAATACCCATGCATCTATTTTATTTACTATTATAATGCAAATTTTTATTATGTGCCTAAATAAATAATCCTTTTTTAATAAAATTTAATAGGTCTCATAATGTATTCTAGTTGGATCAAAACGATCTACAAACTTATTCTCCTGCCCTTCTTCCGGATATCCAATGGCAATTACACAGAAAGGCTTTATTTTGCTTTTAAGTCCATATACGTCAGCTATAAATTTCATTCTATCTTCCATAGGAGCAACTCCAAGCCATACGGATCCCAGTCCCAGATAAGCTGCTTCCAATAAGATATTTTGTGTGGCTGCTGCTAAGTCTTGTTCCCAATGATGCTGTAATCTCATTCTGTCCTCATTGCCTAAAACCACTATGGCTAAAGGTGCCTCTGCTACCATCTTAGAGTATGCACTGATTTCTGAAAGTTTTTTTAGATTGTCTTTGTCCCGGACTACAATAAATTCCCAAGGTTGTTGATTAGCTGCTGATGGTGCCTGCATAGCAGCCCTAAGAATTTTTTCAATCTTCTCTTCTTCCACAGCCTGCTTCTTATACCTGCGTATACTTCTTCTGTTAAAAATAACCTCCATTTATTTTCCTCCTTAACATGGTATTTTTATATTTAGACAAGCAACAAGATTCTTAAGTATGATGTCCTAATTATATCATAAAAATGATAGGATTTAAGATTTCATAATATTTTTTACAATCCTCAGCATACTAATATCAAATACTACTTGTAAAGGGGAATAAAATTGAGAAAATTATTGTATATTACTGTTAATTCAAAACCAGAAAATCTATCAGCCTGTAAAACCGTAGGAAGAGCCTTTGTAAATAATTTTATTAAAAAACATCCGGATTTTACCATAGAAGAGTTAGACTTATATAAAGCCCATATACCAAGACTTGAATATCAGTACTTTCAAAGAAGAAATTGCATTATTGATGAAGAGGCAAGGAAAAAACTACCGGAAAAGGAGCAAAAAGAGATTCAAAGAATCGTTAAGTTATGCGATCAATTTATAAGTGCTCAAGTATATGTTATAGCGGCTCCCATGTGGAGTTTGTCCTTTCCTGCTCCCTTAAAAGAATATATTGATTGTATTATTCAAGAAAGCAAAACAATTACATTCCCTGAAAAGGGAAGCAAACCGGAAGGTCTTCTAAATGATAAACCTAGGACTGTTATCTATATTCAGTCTTCCGGTGCAGAAATCCCCTGGGTTATGAGACCTATACTTAACAGAGGTTTAAATTATATTGAAGATATAATGAAATCCATGGGTATAAGCAACTTTGAAAGACTCTTAGTGGACGGAACCGGCACCACAGAAATAGAAAGATTAGAGGCTATTAATAAAGCAAAGATTAAAATAGATGATATAATAGAAAAGATAGAACTTAAAGAAACCATGCTTGTTTAAATATAAAGATGAGACTGTTTAGGTTATTAACTAAGCCGGATACAGTCTCATCATTATATATCATCATCAATCTTTGTTTGCAAATATTTTAAACATATTATCACTGCATAGATAATTTGTCAAGGATTTCCTGATAAAGTGCTTGTGTCTCATTTATATCAATGAGATTAAAGATTACTGTCCCATTATCGGTATATAAATAAATGAATGGAGGATTATCAGCATCAACAAACAATTTTACCGAACCCAGTTCCTTTGTTTTGAAATGTCCTTTTAGTTTTGAACCTATTGCTGAACCATTGGTTCTTAACTGAATACTTGGCAATGTATCTTTTAACTGTACCTGCTCGATACTTTCCCATCTATAGAGATTACCATACATACCATGTATTTGTAACCCATCATCCATAATACTTATCTTGCTTGGTTTCAGTGAAAAAAACATAACACAGGCTACAAAAATTAGGGAGATAACTACAATACCCATAGGTAAGGCCATTTGCTTCCATGCTCCCTTACGTAATGTACCGTCTTCATGGAATATATGCTTATCAAACTTTTGACCCCTAATTAAAATATAAATTGTTGAAGTTGCAAAAAATATTATAACCAAGGATGTAAGCCATTTTAATTCTAAGCCATACAAGGCCCCCTGCTAAGATAAAAAGGCCACCGTTAATATAGGCATATATGCCAAGCAAACGGGCAAGCCCTTTTATATCGACTTTTTCCTTTTTCTCTTTTGACATAGTATTATATCCTGATATTAGGAAATACCATTTAAATACATGAACCCCCAAACCTATGCCAATTAATATGATACCTACTATTATTAAGAGCCACATTCTAAATCTCCTTTGTAAAATTAAGCTAACATATCATGGTAATCTTCATTCTTTTCCATTTGTACCTTAACAAAAGAACACTGGGGAATAATTTTCTTATTTTCCTTCCTCGCCCATTCTATAAGCTCTTTCAGCAAGATTTTTCCTACTCCTCTACCTGAAAGTTCATCTGATACATAAGTTCTATCCACAATTATTTTATTATCATCCTGTGGAATAAATGTTATTTCAGCTAAAGGACTATCTTCTGAGTCTCCTATATAAAAACCTTTACTTCCTTTCTTAATTTCCAATATAGTCCCACCTCCTAAATAGTTTGCACTATAATTATACCACATATATAGCTTGCTACCTAGAATAAACCTTTATGATTATTGGATAATTTTCTAAGATTATCTATGTTACAGAACTTGACATTGTGCTACTTTACAAAGTACCAAAAAATATGAACACAATACAATAAGGTATCATGTCCCCATCTGTTTTACTTATTTACCAATAATATATTTGACACCATGTTTTATTCTGAAGTATCAGACTTGACACTGCCTATTATAAAAAAAGACTTTCTATGATATTTAAGATTTTACCATAGAAAGCCTATTATCTTTTAATATTTACTTGGCCGTCAATTTGATTATTGGCAATTTCTATAGCAGCCTGTATAGAAATTATAGTTTGCCCATTATTTAAATAATTTCTAGATGGTTCAAATTGATTATAAAACATAAAGATCACCTAACTTATGGTATATTATAATTTACATTATATTCATTATCTGTGTTAAGTGACATCTCTATGTTTCTATGTCCTTATATGTTTTATATTCCCTTAATGATATTATCTTTAATTTATATCACAGACTATACCATTTAACTTAAAACTACTAGGCTTATTATTAGTTCCATTATGGCTGATATTAAAACCAAAGGTTACACTACCGCCATTGGCCCCTATATTTCCGTTATAAGAAAGATTTTTTGCGGTTACTGTGGAACCGCTTGATGTGTATGTGGCGTTCCACATATTTGTAATTTCCTGTCCACTGGGAAAATCCCATTCTAAAACCCAACCATCAATAGCTGTGGAACTGTTATTAGTAATGGTAATACTAACAGTTGATCCTGTATCCCAATTATTTTGCTCATAAGATACAGTAATTTTATTATCCTGATTTGGTCTAGGTGTAGGTGTGGGATCTCCAGGCCTTGGTGTCGGGGTGGGCACTTGGGGTGTGGGTGTCGGAGTTATGATAGGAGTCGGTATTGTCACAGGCTTCATATTTCTGCTTACAAACTTACCTGATTCAGATAATTGTGCATCAGTCCATCCACCGTTTGTGCTGGCTCCGCCCCTTAATGCGGCTGAAACCTCATTCTTATCACATAAGGACCAGTTACACCAACTTAACTTTCTTGCATCCATAAAGTCAATCCATCTTTGTGCCTCTGCAAGATATGGTCCCCCATCACCTGTGGCATCAGAAGTTCCCCATTCACTAATAAAAACGGCTATTCCCTTTGATAAGGCGTTATCTATCTTATCCCTTAGCCACTGGGTATGGGTTCCGGCATAGAAATGACAAGCATACATAATATTTGAATATGGCAGAGGATCATTTGCTGCTATATCAACATCTTGGCTCCATGTACTGGTGCCCACAATAATTATATTATCAGGGTCAATTGCTCTGATTGCAGGTATAATATATTCTGCATAAGGCTTAATTTCCCCTGACCAGGATACTCCATTGGGTTCGTTACATATTTCATAAATCACATTTGGATAATTTCCATAAGTTCTGGCCATTTCTTCAAAAAAGGCTTTAGCCTGTTCCCTATGGATATTAGGGTTACCATCGCTTAGAATATGCCAGTCAATAATTACATAAATACCTGCCTCAATGGCTGCTTCTACGACTTCTTTTGTCCTAGACTTCATTAGGGATGGATTACTTATGTATCCTCTTTCTTCCGTATACATAGCTGCTCGAACTACATTGGCTCCCCAGGCATTTTTCATAAAGTTAATGCTGTCTCTGTTCATATAATGACCATACCACTGTAGTCCATGTGAACTCATACCTTTTAACTGTACAGCTTGTCCACTTGAGTTACATAATTGGTTTCCTACTACCTTTAGCTGTCCGTAGGGGGTAGCTGCTTCGACCTTTTTAGGAACAAATAAACTTGCCGCCATAAGTATCAACAGACATCCCAAAAAGGCAGAAAGACTTTTTTGTAGCCTTTTTTTCCTTATAAATTTCATGATTATAACCTCCTTATTAATTATATAGTTTTTTAGTAGCTACTTTTTAATACCTTTTTATATTATTATTGTATATGTTACAATAAATGTAATTTTTTGTCTCTGGTACTAATTTACTATTTTTGGTATTTTGACAGATTGTTGATAATTTTTTCCTTTATTTTGTGGTGATTATTTACAAATCAATCTTTCTGTGTTATTGTATTTATGGTACTATTTTCCATAATTTATAATTAATAGGAGGGTTGTTATGCAAAGAAAAGCTAAAAAAGCTATTAACTTCTTACTTGTTATGGTCCTTGCCATAACCTTAGTTTCTGCCTTTCAGTTAAAAAGTGCTTTTCCAAGAGCCGCTACTAGTGACGCAAGTGTCAGTCTGAAAGCAGGAAACACCTGGCAAAGTGCCGGAAGCACATTCTTACAAGTTGACGGAACAATTACCAACAAGGGTAAAGCTTCCATCACCAACTGGAAAGTTACTGTTCCTCTGGCCCCATCAGGAGCTGTAAACAGCTGCTGGAATATGGATTATGATTTATCTGACGGTATTCTTACTATTACACCTAGTGATCATAACCAAACTGTTCCTGCCGGCGGCTCTATAACCTTTGGTATGATTTTAACTAATCCAGGGGACTTTGATACTGAAAAAGCAACTCTAATCATCCCCGGAAGCCCTAACAATCCGGAAGATCCTACAGATCCTGCTAATCCTCAAGATCCGGATGATCCAGTAGACCCTACCAATCCGTCTAACCCTACAGCTAAGCCTGTTCCTCCTCCAACTACCGATGACTGGCTATATACAGACGGTAATAAAATTGTTGATAAGGACGGCAAAGAAGTATGGCTTACTGGGGTTAACTGGTTTGGTTACAATACAGGCACTAATATATTTGACGGTGTATGGGCATGTAACCTTAATACCACCATACGAGACATTGCAGACCGTGGTTTTAATATTCTTAGAATTCCTTTTTCTTCAGAATTAATCTTACAGTGGAAAAATGGTATCTATCCTAAAGCTAATTATAACGATTACATAAACCCTTATTTAGACGGAATGAATAGCTTGGAGATTTTCGACTATGTGGTTGGCCAATGCCGTGCCAATGGCCTTAAGATTATGATTGATATCCATAGTGCCGAAACAGATGCGGCAGGTCATTTTGCACCTCTTTGGTATACAGATAAGATATCAGAAGAGGATTACCTTGAATCCCTTGCTTGGATGGCTAATCGCTATAAGAATGATGATACCATCGTTGCTTATGATTTAAAGAATGAACCCCATGGTGCTGTAGGTGATAAGGTTCGAGCAATCTGGAACGATTCTGATGACCCAAATAACTGGAAGGCAGTGGCAGAAAAAGCTGCCTTAGCAGTGCTTTCTAATAATCCCAATGCCCTTGTTTTAGTTGAAGGTATTCAGATTTATCCTAAAGACATCAATGCCAATAGGGATTATAGCTCAAGAAATAAAGATGATTACTATAATACCTGGTGGGGTGGAAATCTTAGAGGGGTAAAAGATTTTCCTGTTGAATTAGGCAAATACCAGAACAAATTAGTATACTCTCCCCATGATTATGGTCCTTCCGTTTCAGCACAACCATGGTTTGAAAAAGATTATACCATGCAGAGTCTCTATGAGGATTGCTGGAGAGATAACTGGATGTACATACATGAAGAAGACATTGCACCGATTTTAATCGGTGAATGGGGTGGATTTATGACTGCTCCCAATATAAAATGGATGACCTTATTCCGTGATTTTATTATTGAGCATAAGCTTCATCATACTTTCTGGTGCTTTAATGCTAACTCCGGAGATACCGGTGGACTAGTTCTTCACGATTTCACCACATGGGATGAAGAAAAATATGCATTTGTAAAAGAAGCTTTGTGGCAAAAGAACGGTAAGTTTGTAGGACTTGATCATGAAATTCCTCTTGGAGCAAATGGAATTACTTTAAGCGATTATTAATAAAAATTAGTATGCCTGCAACTGGCTTTAATGCTGTTGCAGGCTACTAGTTTTCCTCCTCTTCTTTATCCTAATTCTAAATATTCCAATTTAAGTCTTTTCTTTTTTGCTTTATATCTAAAATAATCTTATCCGCCAGCTTAATAGGATCAACTTCTACTACCATTACTGACCCAAGTGTTTTTTTGGTATCTTCAAATAAATATTTCATTACATTTTTTGAACCCTGTACAGGGGGATAAACTGAATGATATGAGTTTATTCCCAAAAGCCTAAACCCAAGAGCAGCTGAAACACCCTTTTCATTAGACCATTCAGGACTTGCAAAGGCAAAAGGCATATCCTTTATATCCTTTCCAAGAAAATCAGCCAATGCTCTAAAAAGTGCAGAAGCTCTTGCATTATCAAGACATTCACCCATATGCCATACAGGGGGCAAGTCTGGTTTTAGAATTTCTCTAAGTTCTTTTCCTGCATATTCTAATGCTTTAGTATTACAATAGCCAAGTTTCAAAAGAGGAAAGGAGGCACAGCCATTGGTAAGCACAATGGGTTTTCCTCCATTGCCCCATATGCACTATAAGTACCTAATACTTTACATTCTATAGTTTCTGAAAGAATTTTTTCACCTTCTCTGTATTCATATGTAAAAAAAACAGTACGCCCTACGTAATCTTCCATAACCTTTTCTCCGTTAAGCGAAACTGTAAGATTAGGTAATACTATTCCACTTACATTCATTCCTCTATAATCTATATTTTCTTCTAGTATTCCTTCATTAAAATCAAAACCATTTATAGTAACATTATAAATTGGATTATTTTTGGACTCTTCCAGTAATCCATATATATTATATTGACTGATAACGCTAACTACATTATCTAGATTTTTAATTTCATCTATCATATTTTGAGGTATGTAAGTTCCATGAATACGTGGATATATATGAAGTACATTATTCTTATCCAATTCTTCAACATTTTCATTAACTGCTTCTTTTGCAATTGAAGCTATCCCTAAAGTTAATGTAAAAATAGTCAAACAAAAAATGCAGGTCATGGAACCCTTTATTTATACTTATCAGTAGTTAATAAATTATTATTCTTTTTTCAAAGTCGGAATTCTCCATATAATCGTTCCTATTATAAAACCTCCCAGGGCCGGAATAATCCAACCAAAACCATAGTCAAATCCCGGTAAACACCTGTGAGCAAAATCAATTATACCACTTATTATTTTTGCTTCTTTTATATTATTCGGTAATGCATTACAAAAATCAAAAAAAGCCGCAATAATAGTTAATATAATTGTCCATCTATATATATCCTTTTGCTTATTTATAAATGGGGCTAATAATGATAATAATATTAAGGATATTGCCAGTGGATAAAGAAACATCAGTACAGGTATTGATAACTGAATAATTTTATTTAAACCAAAGTTAGCTATTACGAAAGATAGAATCGTAAATATTACAGCATATTTATTATAAGATACAGTTTTAGGGAACATTTCACTAAACATTTGAGCACATGAGGTAATTAAACCTATTGCAGTTTTCAAACATGCAACCGTTACAATGGCAGCTAATAATATCATTCCCACAAAACCAAAATAATGTTCGCTAACCATATACATAACTTTTCCACCATTGTCAGCCCTGCTGACACTTCCTAGACTTGTGGCTCCCATATAAGCTAATGAAGCATATATTACACTCATTCCCACTGCACATACTAATCCGGACTTAAATATTTCTATAGCCTTTCTTTTTGGACTTTTAACCCCCGACTTCTCAATATTTGAGATAATAACAATTGCAAAAGCCAATGAAGCTAAAGCATCCATAGTATGATATCCTTCTAATATTCCTGTAAATAAGGGCCTGTCAATATAATTTCCCTGTGGATCAAATTTGCTTACCTGTCCCATTGGGCTTATAAAAGTTGCTATTAATAATACTGATAAAAGTAGCAGAAAAATAGGAGTTAAGTATCTTCCAACCCAATCTAACAGCCTTCCGGGTCGTAAGGAAAAATAAAGTGTAACAGCAAAAAAGATTAATGAAAATATAAATAACCCTAGCTGCAGATATTTCTCCTCTATAAAAGGATTTATACCTACTTCAAATGCCACAGTGGCAGTCCTTGGAATAGCAAACAAAGGTCCGATTGTTAAATATAACATACATGTAAAAAATATAGAATATATCTTACTAATCGGTTTTGCCATATCATATAAACTTTCACTTTGGGAAAGAGCTGTTGCAATAACCCCTAGAAGGGGAAGTCCTACACCTGTAATTAAAAAACCGATCGTTGTCTGTAAGGTATTACTACCGGCAAGTTGCCCCATATGAACAGGAAATATTAAATTACCGGCCCCAAAAAACAGTCCAAATAATAATGCTCCGATTAATATCGTGGTTTTAAAGCTAAACTTTTCATTCATATGCAAACTCCTTATATATTTATGTCTAAATAAAAATGAAAAACGGGGGACTTTAATCCCTCTGACTATTAACAGAAAGGATTAGAGTCCCCGTATAATAAATTGTACCAGTTATATATCTAATATGCAAATAGAAACTAGCTTATACTACGATAACTTATACCTTGTTATATCCTATATCTCCTCTATATAACAAAGTCCTTCTATCTGTTTGATTTCCTCCATAATTGTACTATGCAACATTCTCTTTCCTAAATCCATTTCTATCATTGCACAGCTATTATCTTCAAACCACTTGTTTTCCGACTTTCTCTGAAGAGTTAATACTTTAAAATTACTGTCCCTTATATATTTAGAAAGCTTTAACATAAATTCTTCGTCAGTTCCTTCAACATATATTCTCATAATTCTAGAATATTTCATTATCTTACTATCCAGGTATCGGTATATAAATGAAGTTATATAAATAACTACCAGCCCCGCAAATCCTCCAAAATAAAATCCGCAACCAATAGAAATTCCCAGCGCAGCAGTTACCCATAAAGCTGCTGCCGTTGTTAATCCCTTTATCTGATTATGTCCTGTTACCATAATCGTTCCGGCTCCAAGAAAACCTATACCGCTGATAACCTGAGCAGCCATTCGTGCCGCATCACCACTTCCACCTGCTATGTAAGTATAGATATAATCATTTGTTATCATTGCAAGTGTTGATCCCAAACAGACTAAAGAGAAAGTCTTTAACCCTGCAGGTCTTCCCTTCATTTCCCTTTCTAAACCTATTAATCCACCACACAAAGAAGCCAGCAAAGTTTTCACTAATGCAACAGCTTGAAATTCCGTAAGGCCAAAGGATACAAACAATTCTATTATCTTTTCCAAACCAATTCACCTCAGTTCATCATTTGCTTTTATAAACTTGTTTAAGTAAAATATGAATGGCCTTTTAATAATATTATTAAAATTGGCATTCATATATCACCTCATTCTTGGTTGATACTAGCATGACTAAGATTATATCATATAATCAACAATATTCCAGTACCATAATTGAACTTGGCTACTTTCGATATTAAATAATCTAATGTAAATAAACTAGGCGTTTTATCCGAACATTATTCGTATAATTCAAAACCTCAATAAGTTAGAAGATAATCTCTCATATATAAATTTATCCACCAGAAAAACTGGTGGATAAATTTATATAGATATTAATAGTTAACACCTAAATCAAGTTTTACATCATACTCAACCGGCTTTTGTTTAAATAGATATACTCCCTTTCTTACGGAAGCAAGAACCTTGGCACGATTTCTTATTACATCAAAGGGATTGTCTCCGTCAAGTACGATAAAGTTAGCATCTTTACCTACATCAAGTCCATATCTGTCTTAGATATTTAGACAACGGGCTCCGTTATATGTGATTAAATCTAAATCCTTATCTATTTCTTCCGGTGACATAATCTGAGCCAAGTGAATACCATTGTCAAGGATATTCATCATATTACCGTTACCCATTGGATACCAAGGATCATTTATTGAATCTTGGGCAAATGCAATATTGATTCCATTTTCCATGAATTCTTTTACTCTGGTAAGTCCACGGCGTTTAGGATATGTATCCTGACGGCCTTGAAGGTATGCATTTTCTGTAGGACAAGCTATGAAGTTCATCTTACTCTTTTTGAATAAATCTATCATTCTATATGCATATGAATTATCAGCTGATCCAAAGGAACAGGTATGGCTGGCTGTGGTTTTTTCACCGTAATCTTCCATCAGAACAAGTGCATTTAACAATTCAACAAAACGTGAATGGGGATCATCAGTTTCATCACAGTGAACGTCAATAAGTTTCTCATATTTTAAAGCTAGCTCAACAATATCATGAACGGATTTTTCACCGAATTCTCTGGCCGGTTCGTAATGGGGAATCCCTCCTACAACATCGGCACCCATCTTAAGAGCCTCTTCTACTAAATCACGTCCACCCTTATAAGTATACATTCCTTGCTGTGGGAATGCTACGATTTGAATTTCAACTTTATCTTTTAGTTCTTCCCTAAGTTCTAACATGGCTTTTAGGGCTGTAAAATTAGGATCTGTAACGTCTATATGTGTACGAATATGTTGTACACCCTGGGAAACCTCATCTATAATTCCCTTAAGGGCAAGTTTTTTTACACTTTCCACAGTTAGATTTTCTTTAAATTTAGGCCACATCTCAATAGCTTCAAATAGAGTTCCTGAACCGGCACCTTCCCTACCCATTTCAGATAAGGTATAAACATAATCTAAGTGTAAATGAGGATCTACATAAGGTGCAGAAACCAATTTACCGGCTAAATCAATAACTTCATCTGCCGGACCAAGGTCCTTACCTATTTCCTTAATAACTCCATTATTATCTACTAAAATCTCATTGGCCTCATCATAACCATAAATAACTGCATTAGTAAACTTCTTCTTTTCTACTTCCCAATGAAAAGATAGTATTTTTGCTTATATATTAAGCCATTTAAGTATAGGTTCAAGATTTTTCTCCTCTACACCATTAAAACCATTTTCAAGGCCAGCTATTACTTCTTCTGTCTCTTCATCTTTCTCCTTACGGCTTTTAAGGATTTTTAAAAATATAACCATCAATATCTTATCAATACCTTTTAAATCTTTCACAGGAAGACAACCACCCCGCAGATAAAAGAATGGTATATCTTTTATATTATTTCTCTTTATCACAGCTTCCCTATTGTCTTTTGAACATGGTGCCGTACCAGATCCGCAGACAGCTTTTAAATTATATTTATGTAATTTATTAAGTCCCTGTATTTTTCCAACCTTTATCCAACCAAGAAAAACAACTTCCTCCTCAGCACTGATTTTCGATATATCTTTTATATGGTAAAGCTTAAGTTTTGTTTTATCAGCCAGCATTTCTGCATACTTCTTGGTAAAACCGGTTTTAGATTCATAAACAATTACCATTATAATCAACCTTCCTCAATGAATTTTTAACTACTATTTTAATATTTTATTACTCTTCTGTTTTTATCAAAACTCCATTTTCAAACCATTGTTTATATAGGAAGTAATCAGCTATAAACCCAGGTAATTGAAAATCGTAATTAGCATTCTTTATTAATCTCTCAAATTCATATGTAAAATCCCAAGTAGAATCGTGCTTAACATAACTGTGTAATTTATTAGGAAGCCCATATGATGTTTCTATTATAAGATTCTTTAAATCCGGTTCACCTATATATATGCTATCAGAAAGGAAACATTCTCCATAAGCTCCAGGATATCCAAATAAAATTCTCCTGAACATACCATTATATCTATATGAAAATCCTACATAATCCATATATCGATCGTGAAATTTTATCCACATAATATTCAGCCCCTGTATATGGCATAATTAATCATATATCATGCCCATTTTATCAGCATTACAGCCTTAATTATTAATAAAACAAATGTATACATAGCGGCATTTGGTTGTGCACTAATCATAAAGATCAAAGCACCAAATGCACTAAGGGTCAATGATATTTTACCTTTTATATTAATCCAAAAAGTTCTCCAACAATTTTGCAAAAACAAAGTCAATAAGCCACAGGCAACAAGGCCGGCAACAATAGCTGTATAAGCTGTTTTCATATAAGGTTCAAAATGTTTTAAGTAATGTAATGAAACCGGATAGATTACTCCATTAATTTTCTGCTCAAAAAACGGTAAAAACAAAAGCATTATCACACTACAATCAAGAAATCCAAAAACCAAATCACGAAGATGTCTTTCATTTTGCTTGCTATCTTCTTCTGCAAGTAAAAGAATTTCCTCATTTGAAAGTAATTCGTCTATAGATACCGAGAAATATTTAGCCATTTCTTTTAAGGAGTCTATGCTTGGGTATGCTTTTCCAGATTCCCATTTTAATATTGCTGATTTGGATACAAATAATGCTTCGGCAAGTTCTTCCTGGGTAATTTTCTTCTGCTTACGTAACTCCTGAATTTTCTTACTTAATTCCAAGTTTATTCCTCCTTTCATTAGTTAATTAACAACTACTATAACAATCAAATCTGATCACTCACACCATATTCAAAAGTCTCTCATTAACATTGCCGCGAAAATACTCCTTTGTAGCTATAACTTTTACAATGTCAGAGTATTCATAAATTAAATTACAAGGATATTGATAATAATACCATCATATTACACGAATTGACATTTTGCAAGTGTCTAATAAAATAACAAAAACAAAATACAATTTGCATTTTCCATATTTAGTATTTATATTCTAAATAATTGAATTTGTTTAGGGTTTGTGATATCCTTGTATAAAGTTACATAAAATGGAATTTTATCTCCCAATTACTTTGTAAGGAGTATATTATGATAAATAACAATAGTATTAATAAGAAGAGATTTCCCATAAAAGTAATATATATTTGCTTGCTTTGTATTCCAATTTTATATATAGGCTTTTTACATTTAAGAAAAAACTCAAGCTATAGTACATATAAAATTATTAGCTCTTTATCCAACCTAGAAACTACATCGAATTATATAAATTATAGAAACGGAATTATACGATATGAAAAGAATGGAGCTGTTTACATTAAGGAAGGGAAAATAATATGGAATTATTCTTATGAAATGAATGATCCAATTGTAGACGTATGCGAAGAGTATGCTGTGATTTCAGATCGTGGAAATAAGCTACTATGTATATTTAATGAAAAGAAATGTGTAGGAAGAATAAATACTTTAAATACCATAATTACATCAAAAATATCATCTAAAGGGGTAGTTGCTGTCATGATGTCCGATCATGATAATTACTATGTCCAGTTATATTATGAAAATGGTCCCCTGGTAGTAGATAGCACGCAAGAAAACATGTTAGTGGATATGAAAATGGGTATTGAAAAATATGGCCATTTGATTGACTTTGCAATATCAAAAGATGGTAAGAAAATAGTCTTGGATATGTTGAATTTAACTTCCGGAAAAATACGCAGTAACCTAGGTTTTTATAATTATGGAGAAGTGGGACAAAATAAGATTGATCGCTTAGTAGGTGGACTTCCCTATGAGAATATTATATTTCCTAAAATTGTGTTTTTAAACAATGATCTTGTATGTGCATTTAAAGACAAGGGCTTTATGATATATTCAATGCCTGAAACACCTGAGTTAGTAGTAGACAAAACATTTGAGGGTAAAATAAAAAGTGTTATATATAACGAAAAGTATGTGGGGGTTGTATTGGAAGAAGAATCTTCCCCTTCAAAAATTCTTTTGTTTAACCTAAAAGGGAAAAAAATTCTTGATAAAAAGTTTGATTTTGAATATAGCCATATCTTCCTGTCAGGTAATGAAATTATAATGTATAACGAAACAACATGTTACATTCTTAGAACAAATGGTACAGAAAAGTTTAGACATACATTTGATGATATTAAAGCTTTTCTACCCTGTGACAGTATTAATAGGTATGTATTGGTAAATGAGCTGGATATCTTAGAAATTGAATTATCATCTAAGTATTAAAAGTTTTAATCATTTTATTAACCAAATAATTTTTCGTCAATAGTTGTTTCCTTTTATATATAACCCCATTCTCCATTCAAAAAGACCAGGCAAAACATCTTAATTTCCTCTTAAAACTTCTTCTAGCCACTTATTGTACTTTGAATCATGATTATAATTAATAGCCTTTTTTGCATATTCCAATGCTAGCATTATATCGTTTCAAATAGTAATATTGATTAAGTAAATGAAAATAAATATTTATCCTATCTACATCTTTACTATTAGCATATAAGTCGTCCAAATCATTTTCTGTTAATTCCATAACTCTTTCTATAGGAATTGGATTTCCATAATAAGAAAAATATTCATTTAAAATCATCTATTTCTCCTTGTAATAATATTGGCGGATGTTGATAAATCATAATTCTACAGCTATTTTTAAACATAAGTCCACAAGGTTAGTTCTTATCTTTTCTCTACTAATCCATGAGCGGTTATTCCATTCGATTCCGCTCAGGTCGTCTCCACCGTACAAAATCTGTCCCAATAAAACATTCCTAAACTTTGAAACAGCAAAGAATGCTGCCGCTTCCATTTCAACGGTAACACAGCCTTCTGCAACTCTTTTCGCAATTTTAGCTTCAGTTTCCCTAAAAATAGCATCAGTTGTCCATGTTTTTGCCTTTATAAAAGGTATTTTTTCTTGATTCAATATTCTCTCAATGGCCATTATAGCATCGGGATTACATTCTATTTCCCGTGATGGCTCAATATAATGATATGATACCCCTTCGTCTCTTATGGCAGAATAGGGTAATACTAAATGACCTACCTGAATATCCTTTTTTAAAACACCAGCACCACCACAAACTATAAATTTATTAAATCCTGATGCTATTAATTCTTCCAGCAATGCTGCCGAACCTGCTGCACCTACAAATCCTCCAACCAGACCTACATGACAACCATTATACTTTGTTTCATAAATAGGAATATCTACTGTTTCCGAAGGACTTGTTCCAATCTGCTCCAATTCACCGGATTCTAACTTTTTATTGATTACTTCCTTAAAAAAAGTAATAACACATGCATTTGGTACTGGTGTCTTTTGGATAATACTTGAAGGTTGAAGCTTGGCTTGTTTGTTTGAATCAAATTCCAGAATTGGGAATATGCTTTCTTTTAACATGGAAATACACCACCTTGTATAATTTTACCTGTATTAAAGTAGTATCCATAATCACTGTATAACCCTTAAGTTTCACTTTCATTTAATACCATTATATAGTGACTTTATTGCACATGCAATATCTTCCAGTATAGCTTGTATCAAAATGCTTTAGTTCTAAAAAAGAAATACCCAATGGGTATTGTGAAAAACTGTAACGTGTTTCGGCAAGAATAGACCCTGCCTTGCATCTCCGTGGGTATCGTAGATCTAACTATGACATCCAGGCTAGTACTCATCAGCGGGACAGGTAAATATCCTAATATTTGGGCAATACACCATGTGATAGGTGTTCATGTTTTGTAATTCAGGTTTGGTACTTTTACCGTTGGGCAGCGGTATGCCATCTGCCTTAAATTCAGATTGCTTCCGTATGCTAAATATATGGTTCCTTTTTCTTTGCTCATCGTATCATCCTCCTTATGGTTTATGGTTACCAAGGCAGGGGCGGAAATCCGCCCTTGCGCTTGTCTATCTATGCTGCCCAAAACCGTCATGCTGCGTTTCCATCAAGGTGCTTTCAAAGGTGTTCCTGGCAGTTTTTGAACTCATCACCAATAAGTTCTATGCGGTTAAGATATGCCCGCATGTCAAACTTATCGTTTTCAACCTGTTGCATAATTGACTTTATTCTATGCAGACTATAAAATATTCATAAAATCAAATTCTTTGAAAGCATTTCTCAAAGTATTCACAAATCATGTACTATGGTGTAATATACCATTAATAAATCCCACAGCCCTCTGTCATGGACATGCACACTTAGTGGGCTTTTTGTATTTAAGGAGAAAAATATGGCCCTCTAGGTTATCTCGATATTAATAATTTCTGCTGTACTAATAATGGTAAAATTAGTCTACCGATAATAGAAAATTACCTTTACATAGCGAGAAAGGCTGATTCTCAAAAAATGCAATGACTGAATCAAAATTGTTTCTAAAACACCATAAGAAAACAAAAATGATATTCTACCATTTTAGGTTTATGTCGAGGTTCTCACTATATCTGATACCTCAAAACTATATACGATTTTAGGCGAAGAATTGCGAAAAACTATAGCTCTATCTAAGTGGGTTTCCCATTTATATTCAAAACAATGTTATCTCAAACTACCTCCCATATAAAAGCAGTGCCAGATGATTAAGCGCTTACGTTTAAAGAAACATTTGATAAAAGTGGTATAAGTAATCAATAATGCTGCGGAAATTATTCCAAACAATATTTTTTTGCTTCTTCATAGATTTCTTGATATTTGATCACTATAACATTCACAAAAGATGTGTCACACAATTGATAGAATTACTTATAGCGAATTAGCCGTCGATTCTGATAATAATGAGACAATTTCATACTTGGTCAAGTGCTTTATTTGAAGAATATCAGTCAGCAATTACTGAGCAAAGCAAAAAAGCAGATGCTTACTGGTACGATTTTTCAGACGAAAATATAGAAAAGTTCTTATCCGATTAATATGTATAATTGAATTTAACTGACTACCTCTCGATTCCTGCTTCAAGTCTAAATTTAGGTCGAACTGACGGAATTGATGCCTGTGGGCTATTTTTATAGCAGCTGTTCACGGAAACAAACCAATGGGTTTTCCGGGGATGCAAACGGAACAATCACCGGTTTAAGTGTACTTTTTTACCATTTAGTCCAGCAAGCATATAAAATATTTGCACATCAAGTCTCCTCCAAGCACTGATTGGACTACTTCTCCGTCAAGCTCGACACCTAATATCGCATCCCACATCACTTTGGCATGGCCCAGGCTGCAATAACACAGATTCTTTTATACTTCTGCTCTTTCAGTCAGTATGGATTCCCGAGCATACTATTTAAACAAAATATTTTATAGCCTCACGATTCATGTGACTCCTTCAGAACTCTTTCTATTTATCCAATCAATAATATAGTTCAATGTAAGTCCTATATTGCCGACCTGACAATGATTTGAGGCATGGTCTTCTTTTGTGAAAATACGTCCTTCAACGCTTCTGGCATTTACAAGGGCTTTGAACTGTCGTTCATACATCCTTACCGGTATGATATGATCATCAGCTCCGGCCAAAAGAAGCACATCCTGCGACACACTGCTTGAGATATCTTTTGTGCACCTGTATCTTTTCAGGGTTTTCAGATAATCAAATGGTGTTTCGGCTCCAAATGTATACATCATCTGGTCGTATATCCATTTTTCCATTTCTTTTCCCCGCATTTGCCTGCGGGCAATGCAATTTATGATTGGTTTTGCATTAATTGATACTAGAGCGTTAATTATATAATATTTCAGCATTCCGTTTCTACCCATAACGCACTCGAAAAAATCATATACCACATCCCATGCGATAACTCGCCTGATTCTCTTCTCAAATGCTGCAGCGCGCAAGGCAAAATAACCGCCAAGAGAAATGCCAACAAGCGTTACGTTATCAAGATCAAAATAATCAAGCACTGCTTTCGTTGGTTTTTCCCACTCATGGGTCATCCTGATGTTATACTTCTGTAATGGTTCACCCTGCCCGGGTCCTTCAAACATAATAACTTCAAACCCTTCATCAACAAGTCCCCTAACAGAAAGGTAGAATTCTTCGACAAATGAATCGCCGCCGCCATGTACAACCACCGTTCCTGTTTTTGATCTGTCAGGTTTGACCCGTATGGCTTTCAGAAAACCACCCGGATATTCAATTTTATGACGTTCGATCATATCGGCTTCCAATGCTTTATAAAAAAGCTGTATAAACTGATCGAACAGCCGCTTTTTTTCAGCGCTGTCCCCAAAACAGAAAAACTCAGCAAAACGACAATAAAATGATGCGTTCAGGATCCGTCTTTCAGCCAGAGCTTTTTCGGCCAAAACGGTCATGACATCTTTGACATCCGCATACGTTTTTATATTCTGAGCCGCTTCCATCATTTCATCCATGGGGCACTGGTTGACCAGTGCCCGGTTGAACTGAAAATTGAGGCCTACATCATCATGGAAATGAAAATAACCCACAGGAATTTTGGTTTTAAGTTTACTTGTCATATCACCACCACCATATAAACAATTGATAGATTCAGGCGAATACCTCATCAAGCCAATCAAATAACAAAGCGCTTAAAAGTCCGGTATTTTCTCCCAGGCAATGTGTTCCTCCGCCATCTTCAAACGAAGCTATAATCATTTTTTTGTTCGGATTCGGCAGAGCTTTCATATAATAATCTTCCATAGCCCTGCTCGCCGGGTTAAGGTATTCTCCACTACTGCATATGTTCAGTACAGGGCAGGTAATCAATGAAGGATTAAACACAAAATCGCGTGTCTTTTCCAATAATCCCGGGATGTTATCCATTGAAACGCCATGTCTCCATGCCATGATCTGAAACATTCTAATATTAAAGGGTGACATTTTTATACCGGCAGACACCGCTTTCTGATTTTGGATAGCCATCTCACCCATTATTTTGCCGATATCCGGTACTGCGCAATTTGAAATGCATGCTTTGATCCTTTTATCATAAGCTGATGCACGAGGCACATAGTATCCACCTCCGCTTATTCCATATACGGCAATCCGATCCTGATCCACTTCCGGCTTGTTCAGGATAAAATCGATAATCGCCCCGATAGGTTTCTCCGTATCCGGTCTGAAGAATTGGCCTTCCAGAGGCAAGATACCCTGCCCGGGTATGTCAACTGTTATAAAGTTATATCCTCGCCTCAATGCAGACGGCGCGATATGGAAATAAAGATCAATGAAAAAGGTCTCTGCTCCTCCTATTGCAATAATAGTTTTCATTTTGTTTTGGCTTTTTGAAGCCCTGATATAAACTCCGGGAAGATACGTATTCTCAAAAGGTATCCTGACCATCTCAAATTGAGGTTCGAACATGGTTCCAGCCTTTGAAAAACACGCCAGTGATTTTTCATATAGCTTTAAAAACTCAGGTTTTTGCGGTGGCAACGCTGTAAGCGCAGCACGATAATAGCAAGCTGCTTTTTGATAGAATTCCCGGGCACTTACCAAATGGCTGCCGGATTCTGCAGCTTCTGCCCGCTTCTCAACTCTTTCCGCTATTTTCGGCCACTCGGAAGCCCAGCTGTCCGGATTGTAATCCTCGATCTGAGCAGCGGTATAAAACATTTCGCCTATATCTCCGCCACCGTTCCGAATAGCACCCAGCATCCACTGGAATGCAAAATCCATGCTGTTGTCGTCGAATCTTACCCTGTAGAATTGTCTGTGCGGATCGACCACCTCTTCAGTTTCTTCCAGAAGCTTGTTAATCCTTTCATTTTTCTCCATTTAGGGACCTCCTTAAATTATTATTTTATTATACTAACTACTTAGTTAGTATGGTTTAAAAAAATTACTTCGGCAAATGCGCAGCTAAATGCGTTTTCTTAAATGCCTTATAAAAATATTCGCATAGTTCTTTTTCGCTCATATGATAATATGACTCCCATTGATCCTCAAATAAAGCGAAGCATATAAACGGCATCAGTCCGGTAAAAAATTCCATCACAAGTATTTCCTTCTTATCTTCGGGATAATTAAGCCCTTTCGATTCACATGCTTTACGGATGCTTTCGATTTCAGCATTAATTATCAGGTTCCCTAATTCCATAACAACTGAAATACTTGATGACTCTTTGACTGATTCAGCAATGGCAACTTTTAAGATCTTTCTTTTTTCCATTATAAAGCGGATATATACATCAAAGAGAGCTTTATAATTATCTTCGTTAAGAACATCCGAAGTTTTCTCCACGCTTTCTACCAGCATCCGCTTGGCATCTTCCACAAGGCTGGAGAACAATGTCTCGAGTATTTCATCCTTGCTCTCAAAATAATAGTAAATCAGAGCTTTGTTTACACCTGCTTCTTTAGCTATATCGTCAACCCGAGCCTTATCAAAACCAACCTCGGAGAATAATCTCTCAGCTGCTGATAAAATCCTTGCCTTAGTTTCCGCTGCATCTCGTTTATTCATAAAACACCTCCAATGAACCTAACTAACCACATAGTTAATTATAAATGAACAATGAATACCTGTCAAGAAATGTTTTTTATTCTCTTAACATACAAGGGCAAATTTCTGCGTTCCTTGAACATGAAAATGCTCTAGCATCTTATGCATACCATAGTCCTGCATAATTACATCGGTATTTGTAACGCAGATGCGATGCCACGATTTTTCCAAACCGGTAAGGTCGCACAACAGCAGCAAATAGGGCTGGCCCTCGCTGCCTCACTTGGAAAGTGGTATAGTCTGTTTTGGAAGTCTCGTACTTTTTCATGGGTGTTAATAGCTTTATTGGCAATCACCAGCACCTACCTCCTTTACAGACTTGAATAAAGTTGTGCCCCTTTCCTATGTACAGTTTTGTTGTCTGTGCAATCTTTGGTACCATGGGCACTTCTGACTGCCTCTTTGCAGGATTGCAACTTCGCTTTCGCTTATATGCTTCCTTTTTACAGTTTTCTGTGCAAAGTAGGCTCTCTCCAGTTCCGGCAAATACTTTCCTGACGTGTCGCTAACTCTACATCGCAGGGTTCTTAGGTATTGCATTTAAGGTTCTTCATACCGTCTGCTGTCTTCGCTGTTGATGTCCCAGCCCGACTCCCTATTGTTACCTTTTGGGAATGTAAATAACGGTGCGGCAGTATTCACTTTATGTTACGACCCGCCAGTTTGTCTGCTCTTTTCAGAGCCTTCCGTAACGCTTCAACGCATAAATTACTTCATACGCTGGTTACTGACTAAGCGGCTGCCCTACCTTTACCACTACAGGACTTTCACCTGTTAGCATTTGCCAGCTTTGCTGGACGCACAAATCAATGTCACTCACTCCACATGGATCGAGTTGATAGAATTGATGTCTGCTGGCTATTTTTTATAGCATCTGTATGTGGGAACATGTCAATGGGTTTTTGGCCGTTTTTTCAGAAACCACCGTTCGCGGGAACATATCCACAAAACTGGAATTTGTCAGTTGTTATCGTGTTATTGTTAAGCAATAGAACGATGGCCTTTCTGGATACATTTTATCGGGAGTATTCCAGATTACAGCATTATCAATCTCTTTGATATGCTCTGTGGTCAGTTCGTCAATGGAGATTGCTTTTCTGTGAATGAAAGGTCTGTCCTCAAATTCATAATAGTCCATCAACCAGACATGCCAGAATTCAATAACATCTGATTTTTGTAGAGCAGTTTTTATGTACTCAATGAATTGTTTTGCTCTGCCATCAGTATAGTCCCATTCAAGATAAACACCATATTTTTTATCGGTATAGTCCGCGACATTCAAAAAGGGAATTAGAAAATAGTTATCATCAGCACCGCCATCGTATATTGTGCCGTTGTCAACATTAATCTCAATGGGATAATCCTGTGATGATGCAAATTCTGTCAAAGGAAAATCGGATGCGATAAATCTGCAAACACTCATACAATCACCCTCTTTCACAAATTCAAATTGCCTTATCGTTACCATTCTCCGATGCTAAAATAATCGTCGGAGTATTTACTCATTACCTGTTCAAAAAACAATATGTCCTTGTCAGAGTAAATTGTTATATACATCTCTGTTCCGTAGTGAGCACTGCAAATATCACAAAGTTCATTTTTTACATTTATGGTAAAATACTTTGTCATTTTATTATAGATATCTTTATCTGATGGATTATCCGTCATTAGTTCCAATAGCAATTTATCCGTAAGCACGCCTTTTATAGATATTTCGTTACCTTCATCTGTTGCTGTGCCGTATTGTTGTGCTTGCAAAATTTCTTCAGTTTCCTCTTTCCAACACCGTATTTCAAAGTTGTCGCCGACTTTGAAAAAATGCTTGATAATTGATTTCCACCAGTCCGATGAAACGGAGTGGTCTATCATTTGAATTCCAAATCTTCTCATAGCATTACCACCTCCATCAAATTCAACTTTCAGAGCATCTTCTATGTTTGAATGCCACTCTTTCTTACCATCCCCGATTGTGCATATTAGTGCAATACCATTTTCTTTAAATTGATAAAATGATTTTCTGTCTTTATCTAAAACCAACATATGCAATACTGCTATGGCATAAATAAATCAAATTTGTCAGATAACTCTTGTGTCAAGCAATCAAAAACTTCAAAGGATTGAGAAAAGCTGAACTTGTTTATATCTATCATCGTATGCTTCGTAATATTCTCTTTCTTTTTTCATACTGCTCACCTCGCAAAACATAATTTAGCTATGCTTTAAATTTATCGAACTACTTAATCTCCATATAGACCTAACTCAACTTACCAACCAGCATAATGGTTAATAAACATACGAGCATATTTCAGTCATGTTGGTTAGCCTATTACACAACTATTTTATCAACTCAACCTAAAAAGTCAATACTGACCACACAACCTCAATTTTTTCAAAAAATATCTAAATCGACCACTCACAAACCTCTGATATCTATATTGACCACTCGCAAGGTTTTGAGTCTTTTTCGATATGTTCCCTCAAAGTAAAAAAGACACTTTTTTCACCCTTCGATTTCAAACATAAAAATACACAAAAGGCTTATATCAAGCCTCTCCGGACCCCCATTTTAAATCCTCGTTATCAAAGTGATCGTCTCAACATGGATCGAGTTGATGGAATTGATGTCTGTGGGGCATTTTTTATAGCATCTGTACGTGGGAACATGTCAATGGTTTTTCGGTCATTTTTGAGAAAGCACTGTACGTGGGAACATATCAATAATTAAAATGTGAATCAGATAAAATATCTAAATCACAAATCCACCATTAGGGCTAATTATTTGTCCCGTAATAAAATCTGCCTTGCTTGATGCAAGAAACAAAACCACTTCGGCTATATCTCTAGGTGTACCTAATATCCCTAATGGTGTGTCGCTTTTTAATTTTTCTATTATCGATGTGTTTAAATGTGTAATCATATCCGTTTTAATAATACCTGGAGCAACACAATTTACCTGAATATTTGAGGGACCCACTTCTTTTGCTAATGCTTTGGTAAATTCGATAACAGCGGCCTTGGACGCAGAATAGTGTACTTCACACGAGGAACCTGTTAATCCCCATATTGACGAAATATTTATTATTTTTCCCCGCTTATTATTTATCATCTTTGGTAATACAGCTTGGCAGCAATTAAACATCCCTTTAATATTAACATTAAACATCCAATCCCAATCATCCTCAGATATATCAGTAAATAGTTTTTGTTGTGCAACTCCGGCATTATTTACTAGAACATCAATATCGCCGAAACGATTATATATTATATTCATCATACTATCGACCTGAATTCTGTTACTTACATCCCCCTGTACTTTAATAACACTATATCCTTCATCACGCAGATGAAGATACAATTTTTCTGCCTCTTCTTCACTTTTGAAATAATTAATTGCAACATTATAATCATTAGCGGCAAAGAGCTTTGCTATTTCCCTTCCAATTCCTCTTGAAGCTCCTGTAATTAAAACAGTTTTTTTCATAGATAATCCTTTTCCCCTCCCGTACTATAACACTGCAAATTATGCTCTGTTTTACCATTAGGCATATCTTATCCAAAGATACTAAACTATCAAGTGCCATTGACTATAATACAATTATAGCATATAATTATAGAAAAAAACTATGGCAAGGTGATGCTATGACACTCCAACAACTAAAATATATTATTAAAATCGTCGAATGTGGTTCAATTACCGAAGCCGCCAAACAACTATTTATTACACAGCCTAGTCTTTCAGCGGCTGTTAAAGATCTTGAAAAAGAACTTGGGATAGAAATATTTTACCGCACAGCAAAAGGGATTTCTTTGTCAGATGATGGCGCTGAATTTCTCTCTTATGCACGACAGATCATAGAACAAACGGAACTTATGGAACAGCGATATATGGGAAAGAAACCTTCGAAAAAACTTTGCTCAATATCTACCCAACATTATGCTTTTGCTGTCAACGCATTTGTTGAATTGCTTTTGGATTTGGATATTGATGAATATGAATTTACCCTTCGTGAGACAAGAACGTACGAAATTATTGAAGATGTGAAAAATCTACGAAGTGAGCTCGGAATTATATATTTAAGTAATTTTAATGAGAAAGTCCTTAATAAAATACTAAAGGAGAACCATTTGGTATTTAATCTTCTTTTTGAAGCTGATCCTCACGTTTTTATCAGCTCGAAGCATCCTCTCGCCAAGAATGAAACAGTTACTCTGGAAGACTTAAATAATTACCCGTTTCTTGCTTTCGAACAAGGAACCTATAATTCTTTTTATTTTTCAGAAGAACTCCTTAGTACTATTCCCAGAAAGAAAACAATTTATGTCAGCGACCGTGCCACTCTTTTCAACTTACTGATAGGGTTAAACGGATACACCATCTGCTCAGGTGTTTTGAGCAGGGATCTCAACGGGAATAATATTATTTCCGTGCCACTTATAACAGATGAACGAATGCGTATTGGCTGGATTGCAAACGAAAAGACTCATCTCAGTCCATTGGCCATTGAGTATATTTCAAAATTAAAAAAGTGGATTTGCGAATATGGATATAGTATAGAGTCAATATAAATGCCTCTGCTTCCAATTAAGCAGAGGCATCATTCATGCAACAAGCAACGTATTTATTGCTTCATATATTCTATGAGCAATGTATGGATTGTTCATTGTGTATAGGTGTATTCCATCGACTCCCTGTGCTATCAAATCAATTATCTGGTCAACAGCATAGGCAATTCCAGCATCTCTTAAGGCTTCCGGATTGTTCTCATATCTATTCATAATAGCGAGGAATTTTTTAGGGAGGTTTACTCTGCAAAGGGCAACTATTCTTTCAATCTGCTTCTTGTTCACAACGGGCATAATACCCGCCTCAATAGGAATGTTGATACCTGCAATAGCAGCCCGTTCCCTGAATGAATAAAAACAATTATTATCAAAGAACAACTGTGTTATCAGTTGATTTGCGCCTGCATCCACTTTGCGTTTTAGATTGCGGATATCATCAATTATTGAAGGACTTTCAAAATGGCCTTCCGGATAACAAGCCGCTATTATATTAAAATCTCCATGTTCTTTTATAAATGAAATCAAGTCGCTAGCAAATTTAAAATCATTCTTCGGACTAAAACTAGGATTAACATCCCCTCTCAGTGCGAGAATATTCTCAATTCCAGCAGTTCTTAAGTCTTCCAGGATTTTTAGCACTTCAACTTTTGTATGGTTTATGGAAGGAAGATGGGCAACACTTTCGATACCATAATTATTTTTAATGGCAGAGGCTATTTTAAATGTATCGGCGTTGCTCTCGCTTCCTCCCGCACTATATGTAACGCTAATAAAATCTGGGTTAAGGCCTTTCAATTTTTCAATCGTATCATAAATTATATTGACAGAGTCTATTCTTCTAGGAGGAAATACTTCAAATGAAAAAACCTTTTTCATTTGAAACAATTCACATATTTTCATACTGACAAACTCCTTCTAATTTCTTTTGCTGCAATAACCAAATTTTCAAGACTGGCAACAGTTTCTGCTTTTTCCCTTGTTTTAAGCCCGCAGTCAGGATTAACCCACAGCTTCTCCTTAGGTATTTTTTCAAGCATTTTAATCAGTGCTTTCTTAATTTCCTGAATGCCAGGAATTCTTGGTGAATGGATATCATAAACACCAGGTCCTACTTGCGTCTTAAATCCACATTCACTTAGTGTGTCAACGATACTCAAATCTGAACGTGCTGCTTCAAAAGTAATTACATCTGCGTCCATATTCTCGATATCCTTTATAATATCCGCGAATTCACTGTAACACATATGAGTGTGTATTTGTGTTTCAGGTTTTACGCCGCTATGAACAAGCCTGAAAGCAGGGATTGCCCAATCAAGATATTCGCTGTGCCAATCGCTTTTTCTTAGAGGCAGTTTTTCCCTAAGAGCAGCTTCGTCAATTTGAATAATTTTTATCCCGTTTGCTTCAAGCTCAAGAACTTCATCCTTAATAGCAAGAGCAATCTGGAATGCACAATCCTTCAATGAAATGTCTTCCCGGGGAAAGGACCAGTTTAAAATTGTTACCGGACCGGTTAGCATCCCTTTTACGCATTTTGATGTAAGTGACTGTGCATACAAAGAATAATCAACAGTTATTGGTTTTGAGCGGGAAATATCGCCCCATATTATGGGAGGTTTCACACATCTTGTACCATAAGACTGTACCCACCCCTTTTCCGTGATCAAAAACCCATCAAGGTTTTCACCAAAATACTCAACCATGTCGTTTCGTTCAAATTCCCCATGAACCAGCACGTCAAGACCTATTTTTTCTTGCAAGGCAATCCATTCAGCAATTTTTCCTTTGATAAACGTTACATATTGTTCAAATGTAATCTTCCCTTTTTTATAATTGGAACGGTTCTCTTTCACTTCTGCTGTCTGTGGAAGCGAACCAATTGTAGTTGTGGGAAGTAGTGGTAAATTGAATACTGCTTTTTGGATTTTTTCGCGTTCTCCAGAATCAGGATACCGGATAAAATCATCTTTTGATAGCCCGGAAACAGCTGACTGAACAGCTGTATTTTCACAATTCCTTGGTAAATTAAAAAGCTTTTGATTATCAACATATTCCTCCGTTGAAGCAGGATCGCTGCATGATAGTATTTTTTTCAGTTCTGACAATTCCATTAACTTTTCCTCAGCAAAAGCAAGATATTTTTTATAATCCTGAGAAAGGCTGCTCTCATTTTTTAGAGTATATGGGACATGAATAAGAGAACAGGATGTACTTAATACAATCTCCTTGCAGTATTCACCCAATTCTCTGATCAAGTTCACAGTATTAGAATAGTTGTTTCGCCAAATGTTCTTTCCATTGACAACGCCTGCAAAAAGCGTTTTATCCTCCGGAAATCCGAATCTCCTCACAAGTTCCAACGTCTTTTTCCCTTCGACAAAATCAAGACCGATTCCGTCAAACGGCATAGCAACAACTCTATTATAACAATCTCTTATATCACCAAAATAAGTTTGCAAGAGCACCTTCGTATTTTTCTTTTCTGAAAGAATTCTCTCGTAAATTTTGCTAAAAAGAACTATATCCTCTTCAGATAAATCCATACAAAGGGCTGGCTCGTCAAACTGAACCCACCTGGCACCCAAAACACTAAATTTATTTAGAATATCTGAATATGAACGAACAACATCAGTTATGGAATCCTCAACCGTTCTTTTACCTGCAAATTTAACAAGCTTTAAAAAGGTGAAAGCTCCAATAATAGCACTCTTTGTTTCAATTCCGCAATTTTTTGCTTCCACATACTCATCAAATGGCTTTGTCCCTACAAGTAAAAATTCGGTATCGTCATCAATTTCAGGCACTATATAATGGTAATTTGTATTAAACCATTTTTTCATGGGCAAAGCCTTTACATCACCCTTATCTCCCTGATAGCCTCTCGCCATAGCAAAATACTCGTCTAAGGCATCCAATTTGAGTTGCCTGTATCGATTTGGGACGATATTCAATAAAACGGCAGTATCCAATAGATTATCATAAAATGAGAAATCATTTGAAGTTATAAAATCAATTCCGTTGTTTTTTTGAGCTTTCCAATGTTCTTCTCTCAACTTAGAGGCTATAGCCTGCAGTTCTTCTTTCGTCAGTTCTTTTCTTAAATATTTCTCTACCGCAAATTTTAACTCTCTTAAAGTTCCAATTCTTGGGTAACCTATAACAGATGTTTTCATAACTTTCTTCCTTTCATCTTAGTCTACTTAAAAAATATTATCACAAAAATCGTAGTCATAAGTAATATCTAATATTTATTCTTTGTCATAGTTTACAACTATGGATGCACATTAATTTCTAACCCCGACTTAAACTCTACCATTAACCTGTCATCATATACAATCGCTTTTTCAACTAGTTTTCTGACCAGTTTATCATCGAACTCCGTAATATCACCGGTTTGCGTGTTAAGGAAGTCCGTCATTTCAGCAATCCGATCCCGCTTATCTTGGCGAAGAGCGTTTCTTGAAAGTGTTTCTTGCCTTAAGTCCCGTAAGCGGTAAATTTCGTTGACAATATTATCGTATGCTTCCTTTGAATTTGCTTTTTGGATCAACTCGGTTTGGAGTTCTTCCAGCCTTTTATCAATATCTGCTGTACTCTCATCCAAATCCTCGCTTAATACGGTTTCAATATTCTTCTTCAGTATGGCCAAAAAAGAGTTTTTTCCGCTGACCGCTACATTGATGGCCTCTACAATTTTCTCTTTAAGCGTATCTTCAAGTATAGTGGAAGCGGTACAAAACAAACCGGTGTTTTCCAATCTGCTGACGCATCTCCATACGATTGATTTCTTTCCTCGGTTATTCCAATGAACCCTGCGGAATATTTCATGACACTGTTTGAAACCGCGAATTTTCACGCGTTACCCCACGCCCGTTTCCGGGGCAAAAAGTGGTAGAGATTTAGCCCCCCTACCGCATAAACTGCAGATAATCTCAAAAGTTAAGCTAATCTTAGGATTTCGTGAGATTTTTTGCATCTATTTTAAGCCGTTTTTCGGCATTGTTTTCAAACGAGGTATTTGCCCCTATTAAAAAAGAAGTGAGTGTTTTTATTTACTTGTCAGTCAAACGAACAATTTGACAATTGACCGTCATTCTGTCCAATAAAGTCTGGCAAAGATGCTTATCCTCAGCTGCATCTATCCATGCTGACAGTTCACGATTGGTTATAAAAATAATGCTTCTGGTTTCATTAAGAAAGGTAACTGCCCGGTAGAAAACCTGCAGTTCTGCCCTGGTTGGTTCCACATAAAAGACATCATCAATAATAATTAAGTCACATTCCCGTATATAGGAGAAGGTTGCACCTGCTTTTGGGTTTATATCTTTGTTCTCTACAATAGATACAAAAGTATCAATGGATGCATAGTAAGTTTTATGTCCATTACCGATCGCTGTTTCTCCAAGATGAACTGCAAGACTAGTTTTGCCTGTCCCGCATTTACCAAGCAGAATAACGTTTTGTTCTTCATTGAGCCATGTCAAATGGGATAATTGTTTTATCTGCCATTCCAAACCTTTGTTTAAATTCGATAATTCAAATACCTTGTTGGGAAGTTTGCTTGCCCTTCTTAGCTTGATCTGCTTTTGTCTGGCTCGTATCTCTAGTTCTTTTTGTAATATCATTTGAAGATAATCTAGGTTGGACAGTTTCTCATCATTCAAATCAATATATCCCCTGGCAATATTCCATAGATTTAGCTTCTTAGCCAACTCGCGGATTTCAGTTATATCAGCCATCGATTTCCCTCCTTATCTCCTTGCTACGTGTCAGATGGTTGAAATACTGCTGATTTGGTAAGAACTTCTTCGCTATCTGCTCACCATGCTTATACATTATGTAAGCCAAAAGTTCATAGGCATTGCAGCGTTCAGTCTCAATACAGTATCTTATCCCATCAAGCATTTGCTCCATCGAATAAAACTTCGTCATGCGATTTAAGCGAATGCAATGGCTATTAAAATATTTTGGTTGTTCTTGTTCCATCCGCCGTATAAATTCCTGAGCGATTTCATGGTCTGCAAAATATTGTTTTATAAGAGTATAAGAAACCCTGTTTCTGTTATTATTTCCTTCAGGTTTGAATATCTGTCCAGTATCTTATCTTCTGTTACTGGATACTTAGCTAATAATTCATTAGTATCAGTATCATAAAATAGAAGTATTTCACCATCATCCTCAATACGTATACGTTGATGTGCATCCATCACACCGACATCAATCTGATAACGATTCCCTTTATAGCTGACCACTCCATTGGAATCAAAGGATGCTACAGTACTTGATACCTCTGAATATGGTTTAACATGAAAAAGCTGTTTTTGTTCTTCAATAAACATTTCTCGTGGCACTTTTCTAGTCACAGTATGAACTCTCCCGTTGCCTTCTCTATCCAACCATGCAAGAGCTGCACTGTTAAGACTGTCAATTCCGGTATATACCCTCCCCTCCAGAAAACTTTGCTTAACATATCCAATGACCTCTTCTACCTTACCTTTACTCTGAGGATCTCTTGGCCTGCATAATGAAACACTGTAGCCGATACGCTTTACATATTCTTCAAAGGCCGGTACAAATATAATATTACCTAGATTTTCGCTAACCACATAGACCCGATCAAGATCATATAGAATTGTCTGTGGTCTTCCTCCAAAATATTGAAATGCATAGTTATGAGCTTTTATGGCTGTTTCGGTCGTGAAGGGATCCGGTGAAAAGCAAACAAATTTCATTCTGCTATAACTCAAAACCATACAAAAGAAATATACCCTTACAATTCTTCCATACATATCTTTAAGTTTATATTGACCAAAATCAGCCTGCGCTTCATATCCTGGTGGCGAGACTTCACGTGGTGAGATTTTCCGCTTACTGGTATGCTGATACCCGTGCTGTTCCCTTAGAGCTTTCATATAGCGATAGAAAGTAGCTCGTTTAACTTGTAAATCAGGAAAATCTTCCATTAATTTGAGATAGATATTCGTATCCCGGATTTGCGGGCATATTTTCAATTGCTCTAATATGTACTGTCGATAATTATCCATATGATACTTTTCCTGCTCAGCTTCCCTGGCATAATCCTCTTTGCTCATATTCCAGTATTTACTGACAGAAGTATAGGTGAGCCCCAGCGCTTTAGCAGTCTTGGTCTGGGCAAGTCCGAGTTCTTTGTATTCTTGGATTTTTTGGTATTGCTCGATACCGATCATGTGTTTTCCTCCTTTAGTTTGTTATTAAAGCTAGAATACATGTACCAACGCAAGCATAGGCATCACCTCCTTGCCTAGGGTTTATAAACCTAATTTATCAAATATAAAAAACACCCATTAGGGTGTTTATAATTACATTGATAACTATAGACAACATAGATATTATAACTTCAGCATTAATGTATAGCTACTGACAGCAATTACACGTTTCAAGTTTATCTAAAAACACATCCTTAAATGTATAGCTCTAATAGTTACTTTTTTCTATCACTTTTTCAATATTCCAGCCTAAGTCCTTCAATTCTTGGCATTGTTTCTCAGTAACTAGGTTCTTAGGAATTGCAAGACATAATAATCCTTTTGCCCTTGTCATTGCAACATATTGACATTTTAATCTTGTCCTATTCCTAGCATTATCTCTTCCATTTTTCCCAATAATCCATGGTAAAATTGATTAGCCACTGACATTAAACAGTCTACATGTCCTGTCTGAATAAGCTGTTTTCTGATTTCTCGATCCTTATTGCCACTATCCGTAGCAGAAGCAGCCATAACAAAACCAGCGCGTCCAGTATCATTTAAATACGCATAGAAATATGAAATCCAAAGATAATTGGCATTAGAGACTTCCTTTTTTTGATTTACTCCCGGCAACCCAAAAGGTAAGCGTCCTGCATTCTGAGTAGATTCTGCTTTTACTTTATCTACATTAAATGGAGGATTAGCCATTACATAATCGCAGCGCCCTTCCAGATTATGAGCATCATGATAGAAGCTGTTAGCCTCATCACCAGATTTGATTTTTGCATTTAATCCGTGTACAGCCATATTCATGATACATAACTTCGCATTAAACTCTACTTTTTCTTGTCCATAAAATGTCATGGCAGAATTAGCATTGATTCCTTCAGAATTGACAAAGTCGCTGGAGGAAACAAACATTCCACCACTGCCACAGGCAGGATCTAACACTATCCCTTGAGTTGGCTCAATTATATTCACAATCATCTTTACTAGAGATTTAGGTGTAAAGAAAACTCCATCATCCGATGCGATAGCTGAAGCAAACTTATTTAAGAAATACTCATAAATGCGACCTAGGATATCATCGTTGATTTCGTTCAATGCACTATTGTTAAAAATACGCAACAATTCTTTCAACAAATCATTTCTGAAAGAAGTATATGTTTTGGGTAGTATTCCTTTCAATTGAGTACTCTCTGCCTCAATTAACTCCATAGCCTCATTGACTGCCTTCCCACAATCAGCATCGTCTGGCAAATTGAGCAGATAATCATATCGTGCCTTCTCAGGTAAACAATAATAAATACTAATTCCGTTTGGTATCCATTTCCATGATATCACAGACGTCACATTCCAACGCTATACAGATTTTTTGTATTATTTCTGTACTAACATTTTCGTTTTTACCAAGCTTTGTGATCGTAGCAGAACTAATGCCTGCAAGTTTCTGTAAGTCTTTCTTTTTCATATCTCTATCAATAAGAAGCTTCCAAAGTTTTTTATAACTAATTGCCATCATAATCACCTCTATGTATGTATAATTACATAATATCATTAGCATCATCATATTGCAAACATTTTCTTTACGTTCGCATGATTTTTGATTTGTATTCAATAATTCTTACTCCAAATCCTTCTAAATTCTATGCTATAATCTCAGGTGTATAGAATGTTACATCCATCCTGTCTCCTCAACCCTACTAATTTATCTATTCTGTCCACTCACCCCTACCTAATTTCAGACTCATTTTTACCACAAAAAAACACCCTCGATTATTTCCATGAACACATATCGAGGGTATAAGTCGAGTTGACAGATTTACTTTTATTTTGTAAAACCAAGTATTTTCAATACTTTCCAGACTTTATTCCTTAGATAGAGTAGAACAGTGGGGTTACCACCGTCCCCTCATCAAACCGTACGTGCGGTTTTCCCGCATACGGCTTTCCGATATTCTTCTTCCTTCAGCTTTCAGCCACACATACTTGCTAGTCCTGCCTGTTTAGTCAATTCTCTGACCTTTGCTGCATTTCCTAGCCTATAATTGCGTTGTTTCTTCCGATTGTACCACCGAGTAAACTTGAAATTGATATACTTATCTATCTTCCATAACCATGGTCTGGTAAATCTTCTGGTATAATAGTTTCTCATGCCAATGATTTTAGGATTGAGTAGCTTCACCATCTCTTCCATACTTAACAGTAGCTTGCTTGGACTGGCAAACACCTCTTTTATGTTAGCCCTCATTTTCTTCATAGCCTTCTTAGACGGTATCTGTTGTAGCGTCCAATACCACTGCCAGTTTTTATTTCTAAAACGCTGAAATCTATTATTGAAGCCAAGAAAATCAAAACTGTCCTTTCCGAAATACATATCAACTAGCCTTGTCTTCTCACTATGTAGTGTTAGTTCCAGCTTTCCCATTATCCACTTCACAGCGCGAAAGGCTTCTTCTGCATGAGATAACCTCTTGCACAATATCACAAAATCATCTGCATAACGCACTAATTCACCCAGATGTCCAAAGGCTTTATTCCAATACACATCAAAATAATTCAGATATATATTGGACAATAGTGGAGAAATAACTCCTCCCTGTGGTGCTCCCAGTGTGCTCTCACTATACCTACCGTTTTCCAATACCCCCGCTTTTAACCAGCCTTTTATCAGCTTTAACACTCTACGGTCAGTTATTCTTTGTTTGACTAGCAAAAGTAGCTTATCATGATTGATGCTACCAAAATAATCTTTTATGTCAGCATCTATTACCCATAGTGCACCACCTTTGTCAGAAACTTCAAATATCCTGTCCATTGCTTGTTTGGCACTTCTTTTCGGTCTAAATCCATACGAACAGGGTTGAAAATCTGCTTCAAACACAGGCTCTATCACTATCTTTGCTGCCATCTGTACTATTCTGTCCTTAATCGTAGGTATCCCCAATGCTCTTTTTCTACCATCCGGTTTTGGAATATAACTTCGTCTGACAGGCTTACACCGGTACTTCCCAGTCCTCAATTCTTCCGCTATTTCGCCCAGCAGTTTTTCTTCGCCGTACGTTTTCACATCATCAATGCTGACTTTATCAATACCGCCTGTTCCACCATTCTGTTTTACCCGTTTCCATGCTTCTTCTAAGATATCGTTACGGTATATCTTGTCATACAACGCATAGAACTTTCTCTTTCGGTCAGCCTTGGCTGTAAGGTATAGTCTGTTTTGAAGGTTTCGTACTTTTTCATGGGTGTTAATAGCTTTATTGGCAATCACCGGCACCTACCTCCTTTACAGACTTGAATAAAGTTGTGCCCCTTCCCTATGTACAGTTTTGTTGTCTGTACAATCCTTGGTACTATGAGCACTTCTGACTGCCTCTTTGCAGGATTGCAACTTCGCTTTCACTTATATGCTTCCTCTTTACAGTTTCCTGTGCAAAGTAGGCTCTCTCCAGTTCCGGCAAATACTTTCCTGACGTGTCGCTACCTCTACACCGCAGGGTTCTTAGGTATTGCATTTAGGGTTCTTCATACCGTCTGCTGTCTTCGCTGTTGATGTCTCAGCTCGACTCCCTGTTGTTCCCTTTCGGGAATGTCAATAACGGTGCGGCAGTATTCACTTCATGTTACGACCCGCCAGTTTGTCTGCTCTTTTCAGAACATTCCGTAACGCTTCAACGCACAAATTACTTCATACGCTGGTTACTGACTAAGTGGCTGCCCTACCTTTACCACTACAGGACTTTCACCTGTTAGCATTTGCCAGCTTCGCTGGACGCACACATCAACACCACCGTCTCCACATGAACACTATGTCCAAACTGATCCACCGGTCTAACCTTTTTAAGTTCATAGCCACCTTCATGTAGGTACTTTAAGTCCCTGGCTAAAGTAGCAGGATCACAGGAGACATAGACAACTTTTTTCGGGGCTATAGATATAATCGTATCAAGTAATTTCTGATCACAGCCTTTTCTTGGGGGATCCACAACAATTACATCTGCACTTATATTTTCCTCCTTATGTTTTTTAGGAAGAATTTCTTCTGCTGCCCCCACATAGAATTCTGCATTATCGATACCGTTAATCCTAGCATTTACCTTAGCATCCTCTATAGCTTGAGGAATAATCTCAACTCCATAAACCTTCTTGGCTTTTTCCGCCAAGAACAGTGAAATGGTACCTATACCACAGTACAAATCCCAGACCACTTCATCTCCTTGTAGGTCGGCATACTCTAAAGCTAGATTATATAACTTCTCAGTCTGAATAGGATTTACTTGAAAGAAAGATAGGGGTGATATTCTATATTTAACCTTACCTATATAATCTTCTATATAGGTTTCCCCCCATACCTTTATAACCTTTTCACCAAGTATAACATTTGTATTTGAAGTATTAATATTTAGACATATACTCTTCATTCCGGGAATTTTGCGCAAACCTTCTACCAGCTTATTTTTATGGGGGATGTCCTTGCCGTTTATTACTAAGCATACCATTACCTCTCCAGTCTTATATCCCATCCGGGTAAGAATATGGCGCAAAAGTCCGGTATGTTTTACTTCATCATAGGGCTCTATATTATATTTTTCAGTAAAGGACCGCATAAACTTTATAATTTTTATGTTAACATCAGCGCCGATATAGCAATGGTCTGTATCAATTATGGAATGGGTCCTGCTGGCATAAAATCCTATAACTACTTTTCCTTCTTTATTTTTTCCAACCGGAAATTGGCTCTTATTACGATAGTAATAGGGATAGTCCATGCCAACTATCGGTTCCATGGTAATCTTATCAAAGCCACCTATCTTTGTAAGACAATTTCTTACCTTATCCTCTTTGTATTCAAGTTGCTTTTCATAATCCAGATGCATAATCTGGCAGCCACCACATTTTCCTGCAATGGGACAAATTGGGCTTACACGAAAGGCAGATGGTTCTATTATCTCCATTAGCCTGGCATAACCATATGATTTACCTGCCTTCATAACCTTAACTAAAACCTTATCACCGACAGCTGTGTTTTTTATAAACAAGGTATATCCTTGGTACTTTCCTATCCCTTCACCGTTTGCTCCAATATCTTCTATAGTAACAATTAACTGATCATTTTTCTTTACCATATTTACTACTGCCTTCTATTAAAATTTATAAATCCTTTAGAATGATATCTTTAAGTAATATACTGTTATTACTATTTAACTATAAATAAATTCTAATGGCCTAATACTTTACTCTATACCTTTTGTACTTCTCATAATATTTGATTCAAACATTCTCTGATAACCCATCCACTCTACCTTGTCATCACAAGAGTTTAGCAGTTCAGTCATAGTTTGCAGCTTAGCATCTGTATTGTCAGCAAAATGCAAGGCCATAGCTTCAATGGTTGCCGGCTTCTTAGGTGAACCGTATTCTAACTCTCCGTGATGAGCCAAGATACAGTGAATTAATTCACTGGCAAGCTTGTTAGGGAAATTTTTTATTTCTTTTATTCTTTCTTGAACTTTATTTGAACCAATAAAAATATGTCCTAGAAGCTGGCCTTCATCTGTATAATCATTTCTGGGAAATGCAGACAGTTCATCCATCTTACCAATATCATGAAGCAGTGCAGCTGATATTAATAAGTCCCTATTTATTATTTGATAATTTTGCGCATAAAAATTACACATATTAACAACGCTTAAGGTATGTTCTAATAAGCCTCCCATAAAGCTATGATGTACGCTTTTAGCTGCAGAGTGCTCCTTAAACTTTTTAATAAAATCTTTATCATTTATAAAAAAGCTTTCAATAAGGGATCTTAGATTAGACTCCTTAATTGAGAAAATGTAATCCTTAATCTGTTTATACATTTCCTCAACATCTTTATTGGTCTTTGGGAAATAGTCCTCCGGATAATACTCCCCTTCTCTGCTTTTATATATTTTACTGATATTTAACTGTAGTGCATCTTGGAAGCTAGTAACCCTCGCATCTATATGTACGAAATCCATTGCTTCATATTGCCCTATTTCACAGTTAAAATCCCATATCTTACCGTCAATTGTTCCTGTTTTATCTTGTAAAATCAAAGATACATATTCTTTCCCGCTCTTTCCTCTTAGAACCTGTTTGGATTTACACAGATAAATTTCATTCTTTATTATGTCCCCTTCTCTTAAATCGCGGATATACTTCATTTCTTACCTTGACCTTTCTATTTTACTGCAATTAAATTTTCATTCATATTATACCCTACCGTCAAAGATATATAAAGGTAATTCTAATAAAAAAGACTGGCTCCGCTTTTTTATATATGTCGGATACAGTCCTTTTATATGTTTTTTTATTGTTTCTTTTCAGCTATTACAACTTTAAGTTCTATTTCTTTATCAGTATTACTCCTTTTTACCTTAAATACTACCTCTGTTCCCGGTTCATATTCATTTATAACTCTATAGAAGTTGTTCATATTAGATATAAACCCATCTCCCACTCCCAATATAATGTCTCCACTCCTGATTCCTGCATTAAAAGCCGGGGAATCTGTCTTCACTTCATAAACATAAATTCCACTTTTAACATTATGCTCTAACATAACAGATTCAGGTAGATTCTCCGCAACTATACCACAGTAAATTCTGGATTTTTGATTTACCATTCTTTCAATATATGGCTTTACTCTGGTGATACCCAGTACTGTACTAAGTTCTTTATTAATATTTTGCTTTAAGGTTCTAGTTATCAGTCCTATTACTTCACCTTTAAAATTTACTATTACTCCATCACTATCTTTAGTAAATGTCATATTTGTATTAAATAAATCCAATTCATTGTCAGTAATGCTTATGGTACTTCCTTTGCTGGTTATAATTCCTATATCCATTGAAGATATATAACCATTAGGATTTCCTAAGGCAATAATGGGACTGCCCACTGTAAGAGCATATGATTCACCTAAATTTGCAACTTTTATATCCCCTAATAATCTTGCTGGTATATCAGCTGCATTGACTGCTAAAATAGCCAGATTTAACTCACTTTCATAATCATGTAAAACTGCTTCAACAGATGTGCTTTCACTAATTTCTACCTTAATACTGTTAGCTTCCTTAACCCTATCTAGGCTAACTAAAAGCAGTAAGCTAGTACCGTTATTTTTTACTACGATTCCTGAAGTATTTACCTTTTTCTCAATTGGATTGTCAAACCAATCCTTATCTTCTACAATACAGGATACGGTTAAGATAGACCTTGCAGCTTCATTGGAAAGCTCTTTTATTTCACTAAGAATGGTCACATAATCTTCAATATCTGCATCTATTGATTTATATATAACTTGACTTTGATTATCATCCGGATCTGCTACTGGTCCATCGGGATCTTCTGTATCATTTTCTGATGAATTTTTATTCCCATCATGGTCCTTATTATCTACCTTATTATCATTTGAAGAATTCTTATCATCCTTTTTATCAGGAATAGGAGAAGATGGTATCGTAAAAGGATTCTCTTTATCTCCATGCATCCGTTTATACAGCCGTGGTTCAGCAAAACAGAATGTTAGGGCAGCTACAAGCCCAAAAACCACCGCCATTAAAATGGTCATAACAAAGGGTATTAACCATTTTTTAAATTTCTTATGCCTCTTTGGTAATATCTGTTCTTTAATAAATTCAAATTCCTCATGGTCTTTATTTGTTTCTGACATAAATCTTCTCCTTATTGAAGCTAAATTAGTCTACTAGAGAATAAACAAATTTAATAAAAAAACCTATAAGGTGGTACATTAGCCCTATTTTATCATTGACTTATGAACATAATATGAATAGTTTGTAAACAAAGCACTTTGACTATATAATAGCATAATAATTAACTATTTTACCTGTTTTATTTTCCCACAAACTAAGGTAAAATAGAAGCATAATGTATCTTTATATAGTTTTTTATTTTAGAAATAGACATGGAAAGGCATGAATGACCATGAATGAGAAAGCATTACGTACTCTTGAATATAATAAAATAATCCAACAACTTAGGGACCTAGCAAGCTCCAGCCGGGGCAAGGAACTATGCACTAATCTACTTCCTAAGGATAATTTAGGGGATATTACACGACTTCAAAAGGAAACTTCTGACGCATTATCCCGCTTAATCCGCAGAGGAAGCATATCCTTCTCTGGTATCCATGACATCCGTCCCTCCCTTATGCGCCTTAAGGTAGGCTCCGCTCTAAATGCAGTGGAACTTCTTCGTATAAGTTCAGACCTTGATGCCACATTACGTATAAAAGCATACGGTGGTTATAGCGGTAAAGATGGGGAGGAGGAGACAGAGGATTCCTTAACCGAATATTTTGCAGGTCTAGAACCTCTTACTCCATTTAATAATGAAATTAAAAGATGTATTATTTCAGAGGAGGAAATAGCCGATGATGCTTCTTCTACCTTAAAAAATATCAGAAGATCCATCCGTCTAACCCATGAAAAAATTCAAAGCCAGCTTTCCTCCATATTAAATTCTTCTAGAAATCTCCTTCAAGAGAGTATAGTTACTATGCGTAACGGCAGGTATTGTCTGCCGGTTCGTGCTGAATTTAAAAACCAGTTCCAAGGTATGATTCACGACCAATCCTCATCCGGTTCTACTCTCTTTATTGAGCCTATGGCTATTGTACGGCTTAATAACGATTTAAGAGAGCTTGGTATAGCGGAACAAGAGGAAATCGAACGAATTCTTGCTACTCTTTCAGAGATGGCCGCTCAGTATATAGATGAGCTGGAATATAATTATAATACCTTAACCGAACTGGACTTTATCTTCGCCAGAGCTAATCTCTCTAGGCAGATGAAGGGAACCGAGCCTATATTTAATGAAGATGGTATAATAAATCTAAAGAAGGCCAGACATCCCTTAATCGATCCTAAGCATGTTGTACCAATTGATGTCAGAATCGGACAGGATTTTTCTATGCTAATTATAACCGGTCCTAATACCGGGGGCAAGACTGTAACCTTAAAAACTGTGGGACTTCTTACTCTTATGGGACAGGCCGGCCTTCATATTCCTGCTTTTGACAACTCAATGCTTGCTATTTTTAAAGAAGTTTATGCAGATATAGGAGATGAACAAAGTATTGAGCAGAGCCTAAGTACATTCTCCTCCCATATGACTAATATAGTTTCTATCTTACAAAATGCCAATGAGGATTCCTTGGTGCTGTTTGATGAGCTGGGGGCAGGTACAGATCCTACTGAAGGAGCCGCTCTTGCTATGTCAATTCTAACATATCTTCATAATAGAAATATACGCACTTTAGCAACTACCCATTATAGCGAGTTAAAAGTATATGCACTGTCTACAGAAGGTGTGATGAATGCCTCCTGTGAGTTTAATGTAGAAACCTTAAGACCTACTTATCGTCTTTTAATAGGTATACCGGGAAAAAGCAATGCCTTTGCAATATCTAAAAAGCTGGGTTTACCTGATTATATCATTGAGGATGCGAAGTTACGTATCGGAAAACAGGACAGAACTTTTGAGGATCTTATTAGTGATCTTGAAGCCAGCAGAATAACTATCGAGAAAGAACAAGAAGAAATCTCTAAGTACAAGGCAGAAATAGAAAAGCTCAAAAAGAATCTGGACAGAAAAAACGAGAGTCTAGAGGCAAACAGAGAACGTATTATTCGGGAGGCAAAAGAAGAAGCCGCTAAAATCCTTCAGGAGGCTAAGGATTTTGCCGACGAAAGCATCCGCAAATACAACCGCTGGCTGCAAGAAGGAGGAGAAATAAAAGAAATGGAATCTGCAAGAAGTCAGATTCGAGATCGCATAAACAAAGATGTATCTCTTCCTAAAATTAAGAAAAAGCCCAGCAAAAAAATTTCACCGGAAAATATTAAAGTTGGGGATAGCGTATTTGTAGTCCCTCTTGGTTTAAAAGGAACCGTAAGTACCCTTCCCAATAGTAAAGGGGATTTATTCGTTCAGATGGGTATTTTACGTTCACAGGTAAATATTAAGGATTTAGAACCGGCCGAGGCAGAAGATAAAAAACCTGAAATTAGCAACCGTACTCAAAGCGGAAAAATTAGAATGTCAAAATCAGCCTCTATAAAACCGGAGATTAATCTAATCGGTAAAACCGTAGATGAAGCCATCTTCGAATTGGAAAAATACCTAGACGACGCGTATCTGGCACATTTACCCCAGGTGACAGTTATTCATGGCCGGGGAACAGGTGCCTTAAGAAATGCAGTCCATACTTATCTAAAAAAATCAAAGTATGTCAAAGACTTTAGAATTGGGGGCTACAATGAAGGAAATACCGGTGCTACCATTGTAGAGTTTAAATAATCTATTAATCAGGAGGTAGTTAGTTTGTTGAAACAAAAAATTTTAATAGTAGATGATGATGTAAATATTGCTGAGTTAATTTCTCTATACCTGACAAAGGAATGTTTTGATACAAAAATTGTCCATGACGGAGAGGCTGCCATTGAGGAATTTAACAGCTATCAGCCGAATCTGATCCTTTTAGACCTTATGCTTCCTGGTATTGATGGATATGAAGTGTGTAGGGAGATAAGAAAGACTTCCAAAATTCCTATTATAATGCTTTCAGCAAAAGGAGAAGTCTTTGATAAAGTACTTGGCTTAGAACTGGGAGCAGATGATTATATTATCAAACCTTTTGATTCCAAGGAATTGGTAGCCAGAGTAAGGGCAGTATTAAGAAGATTTAATCCAAATGTTGAAGAAAAGGCTGATGATACCCCAAAGGGTAAATTTGTACAGTACCCAGATCTTATTATTAATCTCAGTAATTATTCTGTACAATATTATGGCAAGAATATTGAGATGCCACCAAAAGAACTTGAACTTTTTTATTTCCTAGCTTCCAATCCTAATCAGGTGTTTACCAGAGAACAGCTCCTTGACCATATTTGGGGCTATGAATATTATGGGGATACCAGAACAGTGGATGTACACATCAAAAGGTTAAGGGAAAAAATAAAAGATCACAGCAATTGGAGCCTAGCCACAGTATGGGGCATAGGTTATAAGTTCGAAGTAAAGAACACTAAAAAATAAGCATAATAATAAGATTTTAGAATTAGGCAGGTGCATACCATGAAAAAGACTCTATGGTTAAGATTGATTCTATGCTATCTAATTTCAGTTGTTATGGTCTTCATACTTGTAAATACATATGGTATGACCTTGTTGAAAAATAAGCTTAAAAAAGATCAAATCAATCTCCTTTATAAAGAAGCTTCCTTAATCGCTAATGCATATCGAGGTAATATTTTTGTGGAAAATAATTTAGATGACGACCTTGCTTCCCAATTCAAATCAATAGACACCTACTTAAATATCCGTGTCTGGATTGTGAATCGGGAAGGAAGGATTATTGCTGATTCTTCTAATGTTAATAACCCCTTAGATATAAATCTTAACGATTTAGACCCACAGTTTTTAAACAAAACTCTTTCGGAAAATACTATGTTTAAAAACATCTTCCGTGAGCCTATGTTAAGTGTAATTTATAGAGTGGATTATAATTTTAGACTACGGGGCTATATTGTACTTCATTCCCCTATGAGCGAGATACAAGATAGGGCTAATATGTATCTTGATGTTATTAATATATGTTTCCTTATTTTTTTCCCATTACTGTTTTTAATTTTTATTTATATTTATTATATAACTGCAAGGCCCCTAAAAAAATTGATGAAAGCAGCTATGGAATATAGCTCAGGAAATTATACTTACAAACTTAATATTAAAGGACCTAATGAGTATAGGGATTTAGGGGCTGCCATATCATATATGGCAGAGGAAATTAGTATGCTAGATGATTACCAGAAAAAGTTCGTAGCAAACATCTCCCATGATTTTAGATCTCCCCTAACTTCTATAAAGGGCTATGCAGAAGCTATATTAGACGGTACTATTCCTACAGATATGCAAGATAGGTACTTAAATATAATTTTATTTGAGACAGAGAGGCTAAATAAGCTGACATCCAGTTTATTAGAATTAAATAGATTTGAAAGTCGCAGTGCTCTTCTTGATATTGTATCATTTGATATTAACCTGGTAATAAAGAAAACAGCAGAAAGCTTTGAAGGAGCTTGTAGGAGTAAAAAAATCACTTTAAACCTTGTATTCTCCTCAACCGAAACTTATGTGGATGCCGATATGAGCAAGATACAACAGGTCTTATATAACCTTATAGACAATGCCATAAAATTCAGCCACAATAATTCAAAAATTAAAGTTTCCACTGAAGAAAAGGGGGAAAAGGTATTTGTATCGGTTAAGGACTACGGTATCGGCATACCTAAAGATTCAATAAAAAAGATATGGGATCGTTTCTACAAAACCGATGCCTCCAGAGGTAAGGATAAAAAAGGCACCGGTCTAGGTCTTTCTATTACAAAAGAAATAATACAAGCTCACAATGAGAATATTAATGTAGTCAGCACTGAGGGGGTAGGAACAGAATTTATCTTCTCCCTGCCAAAAACAGCAGGATATTAATTTATAAAAAGTTCTACAACTGATCATCCCAGTTGTGATAATGTAGATTACCTTCCATCTGCATAGTTTCAAAATTATTCTGTCTTAGGGCCTCATATAGGATAATTGCAACGGAATTACCAAGGTTAAGGCTCCTAATATCTCCTACCATTGGTATACGGATGCAATTTTCCTTATTGGCCAGAAGAAGCTCTTCCGGTATTCCAGAACTTTCTTTCCCAAACATAATAAAACAGTCTTTATCATACTTTACCTGAGTATATGACCTAACTGCCTTGGTTGTAGCCATATATATTTTGGGATAATTATTTTTCTCTAAAAAATCATCAAAATCATCATAAACCCTAAGGTCTAGTTTGTGCCAATAATCTAGTCCTGCCCTTTTTAGCTGTTTTTCATTTAAGCTAAATCCTAAGGGTTCTATTAAATGTAGCTTTGTATTGGTAGCCACACAAGTTCTACCGATATTACCGGTGTTTGCAGGAATCTCCGGTTCTAATAGTACAATATTCATAATAAAACGGTCATATTCCATGAAAGCCATTCACGAAGTATGACCGTATCACTCCCTTCTTCTGTTTTTACAAACCTTTTATGGCTATATTAACTTCTATCCTTTTGTCACCGTCATATATAAATGGAATACAGATATTTTTTGAATAGGAATGTGAAAATGACATAGTACCTTTTCCTATTGTAGGTGGGGTTATGTCCATATCTATTCCCTGAGTCGAGAAAATTGTGGCTGCATTACCGAGAATCATATTTCCCAACTCGCTAATTGCACTTACTGCAAAATCGTCCATCTCTGTTACCGGCATCATAATCATTTTAGATGCTATATCGCAAGCTGTATTATGCTCAAAAGCAATTATAACTTGACCCTTTATTTTACCTGTAAATCCAATTATTATTAAAAGTGTATTGTCAAGAAAGACTGCTTCTTTAATAGAAGGCTTGTCCATCTTAGGTTCTATAAAGCACATTTCCTTTAAAATTTTTGAAGTTGCTAACAAAAAAGGATTAATATGATCCACATTAAGAGCAGCCATTCTAGTTACCTCCTGAGTCAAATATATTCTGTCATAAAATTTTAATTATGTATAATAATCATTTGTGTTTTTTTACAAAGCGCTCTATTCTTTCCAAAGCAACTTTTAAATTATCTATGGAATAGGCGTAAGATATCCGTAGGAATCCCTCGCCACAGGCTCCAAATGCAGTTCCGGGAACAACTGCCACCTTTTCCTCCTGTAACAGCCTGGTGGCAAAGTCATCTGATGACATATTAAGGCCCTTGATTGATGGAAACACATAAAATGCTCCAAGAGGTTCAAAGCAAGAAAGACCCATATTGCGAATGGCATGCACAAGATACTTTCTGCGTTTGTCATATGCATCCCTCATCATCTCTACATCAGAATCTCCGTTTCTTAATGCCTCAACCGCCGCATACTGGCTGGTAGTAGGAGCGCACATAATGGCAAACTGATGTATTTTTGTCATCTGTTCAATAATTAAAGCAGGCCCCGCTGCATATCCTAACCTCCATCCGGTCATGGCATAGGATTTCGAAAATCCATTAATAACTATAGTACGATCTCTCATACCCGGAAAGCTTGCAATAGATACATGCCTCTTTCCATAAGTAAGTTCTGAATAAATCTCATCGGAAATTACATATAAGTCCTTTTCTATAATAATATCAACTATATCCTTCAAATCATCATAGTCCATGATTGCTCCTGTAGGATTGTTGGGAAAAGGAAGAATTAAGATCTTAGTTTTATCTGTTATTGCAGATAGCAGATCTTGTTTAGTTAATTTAAAATTGTTTTCTTCCTTAAGTTCTATTACCACAGGCACTGCCCCTGCCAAGAGGGCACAAGGATGATATGAAACATAAGATGGCTGAGGAACCAATACCTCATCCCCAGGATCAACCATGGCACGAAGTGCCAAATCAATTGCTTCACTACCACCTACGGTAACTAAAACCTCATTGCTATAGTTATATTGAAGATCACATCTCCTATATAAATAATTACAGATTTCAATTTTTAACTCTTTAAGACCGGAATTTGATGTATAAAAGGTCCTACCCTTTTCTAAGGAATATATACCTTCCTCCCTAATATGCCAAGGAGTATCAAAATCCGGTTCACCTACTCCTAAGGATATGGCATCCTTCATCTCGCTAACAATATCAAAAAATTTCCTAATACCCGAAGGCTGAATATTAACTACATTTCGTGATAATGGGTTTCTCAAGGGCTAATCAACATCCTTTCATCCTGCTTGGGCTCTACCAAGGGCAGACCATGTTCTTTATACTTTTTCAATACAAAATGGGTTGCCGTGCTTAAAATTGCATCCATGGGTGCAAGCTTTGCCGCCACAAAATTTGCAACTTCTCTCATGGTCTTACCTTCAATTATTACAGTAAGGTCAAATCCACCGGACATTAGATAAACTGACTGAACTTCATCAAACTTATAGATTCTTTCAGCTATTTTATCAAATCCCAATCCCCTTTGAGGGGTAACTTTCACTTCTATTAAGGCTGTAACTCTTTCACATTGAACCTTATCCCAGTTAATTAAGGTTGGATATCCACATATAATATGTTCTTCTTCCAACTGTTTTAAAATAGATGTTACTTCTTCTTCAGTAGACCCCAACATGATTGCCAGATCTTTCGCAGTCAATTTACTATTCTTGTCAATTGCTGTTAGTATCTTTTCTCTCATCCTAAATCCCTCTCTTTTCTACCTGATCCTTTTAAGAAGTACTATGCAAGCAGGTTTTATTGGATATGTTTCTAGTTTATATCACTTTATATAACTCATCTGACTGAGAAGGCTCTAGAAATCGCAGTTCATCATTGTTTTTAACAAGCCTGTCATTACCTTCCTTTATCCGGCCTATCACTGCCGCTTCTATACCTTCCTCTCTCAGACTCTCCACTAAAAAATTTGCTTTATCGGTTACCATCAGTAAACAACCGCCGGATATGAGCATATAGGGATTCAGATCAAAATATTCGCATATTTCTACTGTCTCTTGTTTTAACAGAATTTTTTGTAAATCCACTTCAAGCCCAACCTTAAAAGCCGCACCCAATTCCCATAATGCTCCGAATATTCCGCCTTCTGTTACGTTATGCATAGATGTTACACCGACTTGATTTGCTATTTTTACTTCAGGAAGAACTGATATATAATCAAGCATACTTTTTGCCCCGTTAATAAAGGCGGCAGAATATCTGCTTAGTAATTCCTCTTCCTTTGCCTTTGCCAATATAGCAGTGCCCTCTAGGCCTACCCACTTAGTCATGACAATTTCTTGACCCGGTATAGCTGCCAAACCTTTTTCTATATCTGATTTTTTTAATCTTCCTACACCGGTAACCGTTAATACCGGTTTGATTACAACTTTTGTTACTTCTGCTTCTACCCCAAAAACCTCTATATTAAGCTCTTTACAAACCATATCTACATCATGAATCAATACTTTTAAGCTGGATTCTTCAGTATCTTCCGGCAGCAATATGGAAAGTGTTATACCTATAGGCTCAGCTCCACTAGAGGCAATATTATTGACTGTTTTATGGACGGCAAGAATTCCCGTATTATTCATTATATCTTTAAGAGGATTTGTGGATACAGCCAGCAAATCCTCTCCATTAAGGTCTATTATACTGCAGTTTTTTCCTATGGCAGGTCCTAGCAGTACTTCATCTCTTCTGTGTTTAATCTGATTTAGTACAGATCTTTTAAGTATTGTCTCATGTATTTTGCCTATTTTCATAGGTACCTCCAAATATAGGCTTATTCATCTTCAAAGCCTTCCTCATCCCATTCCGGATTCCAATTGATATTCTCCTCAAACTGAGTCTGGGTATTTTCAATATTATCTTGTGTTTTTTCTTCCTCTTTCTGTGAATCATCTTTCTTATCAGGTTTTTTATCCTTATCTTCCTTGGAAGTATCTTTATTCTTGTCAGTTTTATCTTTAGGAGGAGCTACCTCTACTTTCTTGGTACCAATTGTTATATAACGAGGTGCAGGAGAATAATAGCTTTTATTAATAAGAATTCTGTCTACTTCTACTCCATTTTCATAAACAACCTTATAAAGTTCAGTCCTATAACCTGTATGGGCAGACTGGGTTACCTTTTTGTATGTTTCAGGCTTTGTGGGATCTTTTTCGATAACATCTGCAGGAGGTGCAGTTTTTGATAATACCTTAGTCTCAAATTTTATTTTTCTATTGGTCGTATCCCTGGTTTCACATCCCCAGATATTAAATGTTATTTTTCGTCCCTTTGTATATGCTTCGATTAAGATAGGTACATCCGTATTGTTTTTAAATTTTAAATCTTTATAAGTACCGGCTATTGCCGCATCCCTTGATAAGTCCACATAGCTTATGGTCATGGAATGGGCATGACGCTCAACAATTTCTAGTTCTGCTTCAAGGACCGCATTATATAATGTAGTGGTTACCTGGCAGGCCCCTCCACCGATACTGTCAATAACCTTACCTGCAGAATATGCTCCGGCTGAAAAATAACCGTTTTCTTCAGTAAAAGGTGCCAAATGCTCATATCCGCTAAAAATATCTCCCGGATAAAGTACCGTATTATTAATTAACTTTGCCCCATTAGCAAGATTAGCTGCCCGACCTTCTGCAGAATTAGCATATTCAGTGGTAAAGCTGCCTAAAATTGTATTACACTTTTCAACAATATCCCTTGTATAGATTGGATCAACATTTTGAATATAAGCTTCAATAGTAATATCATTTCTATCCCAAGAATTTTTTATTTTATCAAGTATATTTAAGACAGTGGGCTCCACATTAACCTGTTTTCCGGGAACATGATTTGTATAAATTAATTTGCCCTCATTTCTATATACAGACGCATTTACAGGTTCTACATTATACTCTGAGACCTTAACTGATACAAATTCTCTGACTTTATTCTCATCTAAGCTATATTCAAGAGGATACTTTATTCCGCCATGGGCTATATCTTTCATCTCTTTATATCTTTTAATGAGATTACCACTGGTACCAATCTTTAGTGCCTCTTCAATAACACCATTAATTTTATATGAATATCCAAGTTCATCTAAAGTGGTGGTAACTCTGCTATTATCAACCATAACAGTTAATTGTTTCTTTTTTAGTTCATTAAAATACTTATCTATTGCTTCTTCCGCTTCTTTAGCAGTCATTCCGCTAACATCTACTTCATCTATGAAAACACCCTTAGTAATGGTAGGATCTTCGGCTGCATAAACATTTGATGTTTTTCCGGTAAATAACATGAATACAGATAAAGCTATCACTGTATAGAAAAACATAAACTTTTTACCCATTTTCACCCTCCTTTTATAATACTTAGATAACATAAATTACAAAATGCTCTTTAGTATTTTAAAGTTATCACTTATTGTAGCATAAAAGTTAAAAGTTTCAATAAAAACTTCGTTCATTGACATTTGTAAATTGATTATGTATATTAGTTAAATATACTTAGTATTGTAGGCAATGTCATTGTAAGAATAAGAACAATAATAATAATTGTTGATATGATTTTTTTTGTCTTTTTACTATGCCAATTAATCATTTTTTCACCTTCTTTTTTATGTTATTATCTTATATAGTTTTATCGGAAAGGTTGTGCAAAACCTGTGGAACCATTTGTGTCCTTAAGTATAGTTATTATATTTGTCCTATGGTTAAATTATGAAATATTTAAAAGCAATAGGCTGTCAAAAAAAAGTCGGCAAGAATTCTTAAAAAAAGAGTCTCAGGCTAATCAAACAAGAAAAGTCGATATATCCCACTTGAACTATATCCAGATTCCATATGATAAGCTCCCCATGAAAGATCATGATGATGCAACAATTAATTCCTATCGTGATATTATTCTTTCACAATCCGATAAAAAAATACTTAACCTAAGCGGTCTTTCAAACACAGAGCTGAAATTAAAATATGGAGCTGCAAATATTAATTTGCTGGCTGAATATGATAATAATTTTACTGTTTTAGTATCCATTCTTCAAAAATGGGGCGAACGCCTTTATCAACAAGGCTACTATAAAGAAGCCCTTGCCGTACTAGAAACTGCCATAGACTGCAAAACCGATGTACGAAAAACTTATGAGCTTTTGGCTAGGATATATCTAGAGCAAGGTAGTCCTGATAAAATTAATGAGCTTATAAAGCTTATTCCCACAACAGGTGTCCGCAATCAAGATGAGCTAATATCCAAACTATTGACTTTAAAAAATCTTGATTAAACAACACTACTTAAGTTAGAAGTGTTGTTATTATTTTATGTTATTTCACCCCTTCAATCAAGGGGTTTTTCCTTTGTTTTTCTTGTTTACTTAAGGTTTCTTTATACTTTTTTCCATATGTACAAAACTCCTTAAGAAAACACTGCTCACATTTGGGATTTCTGGCTGAACATATACTTCTCCCATGGGTTATAATTTGTATATTATACGGTATCCACTGCTTGGTGGGCAATTTTTTCATTAAATCAAATTCAATTTTTACCGGGTCTTCTTCTTTGGTAAGCCCCAGACGCTTGGATACCCTCTTTACATGGGTATCTACTACAATACTGGGTTCATTATAAATATTACCCCGTATCACATTGGCTGTTTTTCTGCCTACCCCTGCCAGGCTCACTAAATCTTCTATATCTTTCGGTACAATTCCATCATATACCTTAATTAGCCTCTGTGCACAGGCAATAATATTTTTTGCTTTATTTTTATAAAATCCCGTGGAATGAATATCTTTTTCCAGTTCCTTTTGATTAGCATTGGCAAAATCCTCAAGTCTAGGGTATTTTTTAAAAAGAGTCTCAGTAACCTGATTAACCCGGTCATCTGTACACTGGGCACTAAGTATGGTGGCAATTAACAGCTGCCAAGGGGTTTCATGGTGTAAAAAGCATCTATTCTCTGTTCCATATACCCTGTTCAGTTCAGAAATTATATTTTCTATTCTTTCTTTTTCCTTTTTTGAAATCCTTACTCCTGACATATAACCACCTCATTTATATAGTGCAAATTCTTGCACCAATCTTGTCACATTGTTATTATTCATCTAACAGTATCTTTATCTTTGCCGAATTGTTTAAAGGATCCCTGCTGCCATAATCAAATAGAATTATATGGTTCTTCTTTATGGCTTTGCCGGTTCTTGCACAGCTTATTACATCGTAATTAAATTTTTCTAGATGTGTTCTTGCTCTGCTAGCCTTTTGCTCATCGCATATTTTTCGATATTTATGATATTCAATAGGAGGGCCAAAGTAATCAGGCCTGTTCTTTAATCCTTCCCTCAAACATAAATCAAATAAAATAATTTCTTTAAACACTTCCCACTCTAATGAAGATTTCTCTTTATTACTAGCTATTAGATCTTTGAAAAAATCTAAAAGTATCTCATAGCGCCTCATTCTAGAATGAGCCAGGGTGTATAGACCTTTCTTATGATAATAGTGATAAAGGGATTGATAAAGCTTCATTGGAGAATCAAAAAAGTGTTCTAGATACTCCATAGAGTATGCAAATTGACCACTATTGTAATATACCTCCACCATATCACATATACCCTTTAATTCTAATATTTCATCATAAGATAGATGATTTGTATATAGGACTTCATAAGGAGCTTCATCGTTATATACAATTCCATATTCTTTACAATCCTTTTCTATAATAGAGCCTTTTAATACTTTTAAAAAGCCTAACTGAAGCTGGTCAGGTTTTAGCCCATATACATCATTAAAGGACTTTTCAAAAGAGGCAAAGTCCTCTAAAGGTAAACCTGCAATTAAATCAAGATGCTGATGAATATTATGGGCCTTCTTTATCCGTTTTACATTTTCAGATAAAGTCTTAAAGTCTACGGTTCTTTTTATGGCCTTCATAGTATCAGGATTTGTAGTCTGCACTCCTATTTCCAGCTGAATTAGCCCCGGTCTTAAGCTTTCTAAAAGCTTCAACTCCTCCTGGCTTAACAAATCAGCTGTAATCTCAAAATGAAAGTTTGTTATACCATTATCATTTTCCTTAATAAAACGCCAGATTTCCATGGCATGACTTTTATTACAGTTAAATGTTCTGTCTACAAATTTAACTTGTGGTACCATATTATCTAGAAATATTTTTAATTCTTTTTTTACCAGGTCTAAATTACGAAGTCTAACCCCACGATTAGCCGAGGATAAACAATAGCTACATGAATATGGACATCCTCTGCTGCTTTCATAATAGATAATTTTATTTTTATGACTTTCCATATTCTCATAGGCAAAAGGTAGTTTATCTAATGCCATTGATTTACGAGGTGAAGTAATAGTTATTCCATTACTTAGACTTTCATTTAAAAGCTGTAATTTTGCACTATCCTTATATGCTATTCCGTCGATAGAATCAAGACTTCTACCTTCATTAAGATAATACTGGGTTAACTCATAGAAGGTCTCTTCTCCCTCACCTATTACTATACCATCCAATTCCTGATACTTTAATAGGTATTCCTTGGGATAATAAGACACCTCAGGTCCCCCAAACCATATTTTTACTTGGGGTTGTATCTTCCTTAAACTTTTTATAACCCTAAGTATTAAACCTATATTCCATATATAACAAGAAAAAGCTACAACATCAGCCTGCTCTAGGTATATACCCCTTAGTATATCATCTTTAGAATGATTTATGGAAAACTGGGCAATATTAATATGGTCACCATATATTTCTGAATAAGCCTTTAAGCTATGGACCGCAAGATTTGTATGAATATATTTGGCATCTACTGCTACTAATAAAATTTTCATTTCTTATCTTCCTTTTGTATTTGTTGTAATTAATTTAAGATTATTTATATTATATCCAAGTCAAGATAATGGACATATACAAATCTATATGTTATAGTAAATTTTATCATATTATCACTACTTATGGAGGATTTTATGCTTTCTTTTAAGCCCATTAATGCAGATAACATTTTAGAAACATCAAAATTTTTTAAATATAAAATCAGCCGTACCTCTGACTATACCATTGGAGCCATGTATATGTGGAGGGATTTTTATAATACACAGTATACCATATATGACGATATGATACTGTACAAAGTTAAATTTTTAGACAGAACTTCTTTTACTTTTCCCGTAGGAAGCGGCTCCTTAGATAAGGTTATGACTGCCTTAAAATCATATTGTAGAAAACAGGATATTCCCCTATGGTTTTGTACCGTTCCCGAAGAGGCTATCCCCATATTAGTAAATCAATATAATGGAACTATTCCTGACGAGCCTAGCAGGGATTGGGCAGATTATCTGTATCTGGCTGAGGACTTGTCCAATATGGCTGGAAGGCGATATAGTGGCCAAAGAAACCATATAAATAGATTTAAGAAATTATATCCAAATTATAGTTATGAGAAAATAACTGAGGATAATATGGATAGGGTTATTAAATTTTTACAGGATTATCAAGTGGATTTTAATAAAGGCTCTAATCTTGCCAAAGAAGAACTTAAAAGATCCATGGAGCTTCTGCCTTATTTAAATAAATTTAATCTCATCGGAGGTTTTATTCAAGTAGATGAAACAATAGTTGCCATGGCTGTGGGAGAAGTTATAAATGACACCCTATACTGCCATATAGAAAAGGCCAAGCGCCAATACCATGGCTCCTATCAAATGATAGTAAAAGAATTTTCTAAAAACGCCATAACAGAGCAGGTAAAATATATTAATAGAGAAGAGGATGTTGGAGACATGGGACTTAGGACTTCCAAACTATCCTATCATCCCCACAAGCTCCTTGATAAATACTGCGTCTTGCTTCCCACTTAAGAGGTCTAGAACAATTTATATCGGGGCTTTTCTTCTCCCAATAGGTAATATCTTAGATAATCATCCAAAAGAATTGCCAGGGGAGATAAAAAGAACCAGATAATTGAAAAAAGGATGCAAGTCTGTCCCATTATATTATAAGGCTGATTTGAGTAATCCCAAACATTAAGACCCATCCATATATTTACTACAAGGCCAAAGATAAATTCAACCACAGTTATAATTACTGAGGAAATAACCATTTGGCTTAAAAAAGCAATATCCCAAGAAAAAATTTCATTTATTAATCCTATTAAAATAAAGCATATTCCCCCTGCTGCCAGCATGGATATATGTGAGTATCCCCTGAACATAATTTCAATACCCCCATAAGCAAATCCACCAATAAGAAACAACAAGGTGTATTTTAGAGTTTTATTATAACGTAAAAGCATAACACCTTCTCACTTCCTTATTATTTATTTGATTTTCTTACCCTGAAATATAAAAACATACTTTATTTGTTTTTATATTTCATAAAATCATAAATTAAATATGCCTATATATTTAATTTGGTCACATATTTAATATGTGCATATATTCTAAGAATATCTTCAATTTTCCCACATGCCAATAAGTACATAGGTCGAACTTTCCTATAAAAAAAGGACAGTTCGCACTGTCCTTTTTTCGGAGAAGGTATTTTGTTACTTATGGGGGTGTAGCAAAAAACTATATAATGTATTGGGGTTTACATACATAGTATATCATGTGAACTAATATAAGTCTGCACAAACTTTACAAAATATGACCTTGTTTTTCGTCATTTTTTACAAGGTTTCTTCCTTTTTAGCCTCAAATAAGGCTTCGAACTCTTCCCTGGATATTCTCTCTTTTTCTATTAGCAGGTTAGCACATGCATCAAGAATATCCCTATGCTCTGTCAAAATTCTTTTAGCTTCAGCATAGCATTCGTCTATAATACTTCTTACTTCCTCGTCAATCTTATTTGCTACATTTTCGCTATAATTTCTTGTATGTCCCCAATCCCTGCCGATAAATACCTCTTCTTCGCTTTGTTCGTAATTTACCAGGCCTACGGTTTCAGAAAAACCGTAACGGGTTATCATAGCTCTGGCTGTTTTAGTAGCAACCTTAATATCCTGGGAAGCTCCTGTAGTAATGTCATCAAAGACCAACTCTTCCGCAGCCCTGCCCCCAAGACCTACGATAATATCCTGGCGCATCCTGCCCTTAGTAAGAAACATTTCATCCTTTTCGGGAAGGGGCATTGTAAATCCAGCGGCTCCGGTTCCGGTGGGAATTATTGATACTGTATATACAGGTCCTACATCCGGTAGGACATGGAATAAAATCGCATGACCGGCTTCATGGTAGGCTGTAATCAATTTTTCCTTTTCGCTGATTACTTTGCTCTTCTTTTCTGTACCTATTCCTACCTTAATAAAGGCCTTTTTAACATCTTCGCTGGTAATATAGGTTCTATTCTCTCTTGCGGCACCGATTGCAGACTCATTCATTAGATTTTCTAAATCTGCCCCGGTAAATCCGGCAGTAGTCTGGGCAATCTGCTTAAGATCCACATCATCCCCTAAGGGTTTACCTTTTGCATGAACCTGAAGAATTTCTTCCCTACCCTTAACATCGGGCCGTCCTACTGTTACTTTTCTGTCGAATCGTCCGGGACGAAGTATGGCCGGGTCTAAAATATCTACACGGTTAGTAGCAGCCATGACGATTATTCCTTCATTTACACCAAAACCGTCCATTTCAACAAGAAGCTGGTTTAGTGTTTGTTCTCTTTCATCATGTCCGCCACCCATTCCTGTGCCCCTGCGTCTTGCCACAGCATCAATCTCGTCGATAAATACAATACATGGTGAATTTTTCTTAGCTTCTTCAAACAAATCTCTTACTCTGGATGCTCCTACACCTACAAACATTTCCACAAAATCAGAGCCGGATATAGAAAAGAACGGTACCCCTGCTTCTCCTGCCACAGCTTTGGCAAGAAGGGTTTTACCCGTTCCGGGAGGTCCCACCAGAAGAACTCCCTTTGGTATTCTGGCTCCTACCTGGATATACTTTTTTGGAGATTTTAAGAAATCCACAATCTCTTTTAATTCATCTTTTTCTTCGTCAAGCCCGGCCACATTTTTAAAAGTAGTAGTTTTGTTATCTCCCGTAGTCATCTTGGCCCGACTTTTTCCAAAGTTCATTACCTTATTATTTCCTCCTCCAACAGACGCCTGATTGGATAAAAAAGAAAACAGAGCAATGACTACTATGAAAACCAAAACATATGGAAGGACTGTAGATAAAAACCAGTTGGGTTTTGAGATATCGTGCATATCGTATTTAATATCGGCATCAATTAATAAACTTTCTATCTCTCTTATATCTGAAGCATAAAAACTAGCCCTTTGATCCTGATCCGTAAATTTCACCTTAACTTTACCTGTATATACTTCCTGATTAGGATATATATCAACATAAGCAATCCTTCCCTGTTCTAAATCACTAATAAATTGGGAACGATTATATGCATTCTGATTATAACTTTCAAAACTATCGGATAGGAAAACCGTCATAAATACAATTGCCAGAATTACCAGGTAAAAACCATATCCCTTCATTTGTTTCCTCACCAAACAACCTCCTTCTTTGTAAATTTTATCTACTTAAATATGATATATGAAAAAAATGGATTATATAACACCTATATAGGGTAAGTTCCTTAGATTTTGCTGATAATCAAGTCCGTATCCTACAACAAATTCGTCCGGTATTTCAAATCCTACATACTTAACTTTAACATCAGTAACCCTTCTTTCCGGCTTATCAAGCAAGGTGCAGATATTTAAACTTCTAGGGGATCTGGCACTTAATAATTCAACAAGATAGGCTAAAGTTCTACCGGAATCAATAATATCTTCTATTATTAAGACATCTTTATCTTGAATGGATTCGTCAAGATCTTTTACAATCCTTACTCTTCCGGAACTTACTAATTCATTACCATAACTTGAAACTGACATAAAATCTATAGTTACAGGAACAGTAATCCTTTTTGCCAAGTCACAGCTAAAAAATACACTACCCTTTAGTATACAAATTAGATGTACACTTTTTCCCTCATAGTCCTTACTGATTTGATCTGCCAATTCTTCAATTCTTTTTTGTACCTCTTCTTCTGATATCATGACCTTAATATTTTCTGTCATCATTCTTCTCCTTTGCAATTATTAATATCATCGAAATTTAATTTTATAGATAGAATCTTTTTTGTTTGATCCTTTATTTTATATTTTTCACTAATCCTGTTACCATGTCCTATAATCCATACCACATGGCTTCCATCTACTAGTAATAGTATTTGATCCCTTTCTTCTTTCGGAATCTTGGAATCAATAAAATATTCCTTAAGCTTTTTTCTTCCCCCTTGACTATTGATTTGCAGATAATCTCCTGCTTTTCTGGTTCTAAGTTTAAGAGTATTTTCTATTTTATCATAATCAAACCATTTCATACAACTATTTTTAGGAATTGGTTCATTTTTTTTATAGTTCTTAATTTCTGTTTCAAAATATAATTTATATGCTTCTAGATAAGTCTTACCGGGAATTTTAATATCCACCGGCTTAAAAGTTATATCCTTACACTTTTTTTGAGAATTAGTAAGGTATATTTTAATCGTATCATATGTTTTTACGGCAATAATTCCATAGGGAAGATGTATTTGCCTTCCTACCTCTTTTTTGCCTAAGGCAAGTACCTCATCCACATGCTTAGCTTCAATGTCTTTTAGCCTGCCTGCCAAGCTTCCTAGGATTTTTCGCACAATACCCTTTTGTATTACTATATCCTCAAAACTAAAATCTTTGACATCATATTCAAAAAAATTTTCATATTCTTTTACTATGGCAGTGTAACGGTCTTTAGTGTATTTTTCAATAAAATTGTCAGCTTCCTTTAGATGATTAGCTGCATTTGTAATATGCTCTATGGCATTTTTATTAATTTCATTTACTACATAATCTAATATCCTATGGCGAATCTTATTTCTGGTATAAATATTTTGCATATTCGTAGAATCTACTTGATAATGCAGTCCATGTTGGGATAAATAATCTTCAATTTCTTTTCGGGTTACAAACAAAATCGGACGGATAATGGTAATATTACCGGTATCCGTCTTCATAGTAAGCTTGGGATCTATTCCGGTTAGTCCTTTTATTCCGGTTCCTCTAAACAAATTAAAGAGAATTGTTTCTGCATTATCATTTTTATTATGTGCAATTGCAACCTTATTACACCTGTTTTTTATTGAGGCAGAAAGGAAAGTTTCATACCTGACTTTTCTTCCGGCTTCTTCTTCAGAAAGTCCCTCCTTTTTTGCAATTGCCCTCACATCGAAATGGTAGGAAGTAAAAGTAATTTTAAGCCTATCACATAAGGATTTTACAAAAGCCTCATCCCGGTCTGCTTCCTCATCTCTTATGCCATGGTGAACATGCACTGCATACAAACTTACATCCGAATCTCTATAAAGATCTGATAATATATGCAATAGACATACAGAATCAGCTCCGCCGGACACAGCTATAAGAATTCTGTCTCCTTTTTCTATTAGATTATAGGATTTGATATATCCATGAACTTTTTCTAACATATTACTCCTGTTCGGTTAAAATCTGTATATTTTCTTTCAATTGTATTCTAATCCTTTCCCCATTAAATTTCAATGCCCTTTTCATACTTCCTTATTTTAGCCAGATTCCTGCCGTAATTACGGTAATGTCATCCATAGGAATATAATTTGATTGTGATAGAGCATGATCTAGAATACGGTTGGCTATTTCCTGTGGGTTATTGCTTTGTATATTCATAATTAACTTCTCCATATAAGCTTCTTTATTATCTTCATTTAAGCAGTCTAAAACCCCATCTGATACCATTATAATAATATCCCCTTCATATAGCTTTTTTGTTACAGAATCGTAATCAACAACCTTTAACATACCAATGGGTAACGTTGTGGAACTGATTGTTTCCACCCAATTATTTCTCTTAATAAAGGTAGAAGCTGCACCGATTTTAACAAACTCACACATAGCAGTATATAAATTAATAGTTCCCATATCTATAGTTGAAAAGGCTTGTTTTTCAGGTTTAAGTACCAGATTGGAATTTATCATTCTGATTGCAGTTTCTATTTTAAATCCTGCTTCTAAAAATTGCTCCAGCAATGAAAGAACCGTTTCACTTTCTTCACAGGCTTCTTTTCCGGTTCCCATGCCGTCTGAAAGGGCTATAACCATTTCACCATTATCCAAATTTATAATAGAAAAATTATCACCGGAAATATTCTCTTTCATAGCCCTTGCAACACCGGTTAACACCTTGAACTTTGTATCCTCAACAAAACAATACTCCTCGTACTCTTTTGAAAAAACTGATTTTGATATCTCTGATACTGCAAATTTCATTCCTAAGGCTTCTGATATCCATGCTGCAGCTTCTTTAGTGGTAATAAAATGATTTCTTCCTACAGCGGCATTAATAATCAGTTCTTTTCGTCTGCCCCCTCTTTCCAATATTATAATATTTTTAACATCTATATTATGTGCCCCTAATTTTTTAATAACCTTGCTCTCATCATTTTCCATAACTCTTGCTGCTTTATATATATCCCCGGTTAGTGTATTTATAGCATTGGATACTTCTTTAAGCTGGCCGGCAATCACTTCCCTACTTTCTGCCAGCCGATTTGCCCATAGATTATTAATCTTAGCAATTTCAAATCCCCTATTGGTTTCTAGCACCAACTCATGGGCACATATACAATAATCTAAAAAATACTGCGGTATATCTTTTTCCTCGATATATCCTTTCTTTTGAGCCACATCAAACATATTACAAGCTGCATTATATGCCTCCTGAAAATTGTTTTCCCAACAAAAACTACAGTTTTTACAATTTTTACAAAGTCTTTCTGATATATCTTCAAAGATTGCATCTATTTCTTTTTGTATATTTTTTTCTTGCCCTTCGGCAATACTTTCTAAAGTTTTTGATAGCTTTAAAAATGATTCCGAAAATGTCTTCATCCTGTTATTGGCAAGCTTTTTTAAATTGTCTAAGGACATTAGACTTTGGCCTATACCATTCTTATCATTATCTACTCTATAAATTATTGTTTTTGGCAATAGTAAAAATAACAATAGGGCTGAACTTAAGGCAGCTATTTCCCTAGATGATACTGCTATTTCCCCATATAGCAGGCTTATAATTGCACTTGTCAGTGAAAAAACAGCGGCAGTGGGAATTCTTCCGATACTTCTAAACAAGGCAGGTACAATTCCCATCATGGTAAGCAGACTAATAATATGAATAGGGGCTCCACGAAGACTTAATGCAAACCCTGATACCGCACCGGTGACTGCCCCCTGTCCTACCCCATACTTATATGTAAACAAAAGTATAACAAAATAAACCACTGTTTCTATAGGGGCTATATAGGGGCTGCTAACCTCCGGTAGGGCATAAATAAGTACTGCAACCATTAGACTTAATGATATCATTTCTTCATTGGTCATTTTCATTCCCTTAGGCTGTTTTAGGAAAAATCCTGTCCCCAGGCTAAATATCATCCCTGATACATAGGCTATTATAGCTTCTAATATAGCCATAAAAATCATCTTAGGATCCCATCCATATGCCCCTGCTTCCATCATGGCAAATATACCCAAGGTTATTGCCGGTATATAAAAGTAAAGCTGCAAAGGCAGTTCTCTTTTCTTTAAATAGGGTGACTCCAATAAAACAACCGAGCTAATCATCGAAAGCAAATATTTAAGTACCATTGTAGGAGCCATAGCCGAGCCTATTCCTGCTAATATGGTTATAAAAAGTAATCCGGGTCTGGCCTTATCTAAATATGCTGCCGTAAAATATCCGATGGCCAGGGGATTTATTCCAAGGAATGTGGCCCTTGCTATGACAAACCCAATAACATAAATCAAGATAGCGTTTTTCCTGATATTTTTCATTTTGCTTCGCTCCTTTTTGTTACCTATTGATGTATCTAGGCTGCCTTTTTAGTTATGCTGCTTATTATAGGCACAGTAGGGTAAAATCTTTGTCAAAAACAAGCACTGCAATAGAAAAACTTTTTGACAAGAACTCTTTCAAAAGACTGATTACATCGAATATAGGAGCTTAAATTATTTTAAGAAATTAAGAAAGGGCCCGGTTAAAATCTAACCGGACCCTTTTGGACATAAAAAAATAGCGAAGGACGGATTTGAACCGCCGACACTGCGGGTATGAACCGCATGCTCTCGCCAACTGAGCTACTTCGCCAAAGTCACAAGTGTTATTATATATACTTTCTTATTAAAAGTCAATGGTAAAAAATATCATATTAAAAATATTTTTTAAACTAATTGTCATCCTCCTTGAAGATAATCTCATCTTCATAAACCAGGCCTAATTGATCCCTGGCAACCTCTTCTATATAGCCTTTAGTTTGAACATAGGCTTCAAGATTTTTAATATCTATTTTTCTTTCTTCCTCATCACTAATCTGCTTCTCTAAGGAGTTCATCATAAGATCTAACTCTTTTTTTCTATCCTGAAGATTAATTTTTCCAAAAGCAACAATACCAAAAATGCACAATACGACAAATACAATAATACCAGTACCATTACCCTTTTTATTTCTCCCTCTCATTATTACACCTCACTTTATAAATCACCTTTTGTTCTTGTCCCTATTTTTTGGTACCTGCTTTTTCTTGCTCTTCTTTTTCTTATGATTCTTATGATGAATTTTGGCCTTTTTATTATTACTTTTCTGTTTATATTTTGTTAAATATATTTTAACTGATTCCAATATTTTTTTCAATCGCTTTAGTATTATTTTTAAGAAATTTTTTCCCTTTTTTAAAAGAAAGCTGCCCCCCTTACGAATATACTTTATAGTAATAGATAATGGGCGCAGCAATAAAAGGATTCCTCTGCTTATTAACATTACAATTAAATCACTTAATATGTAATGATATAAGACCATGCCAATAACCATTCCCATAACAGAAAACCCACGAATAATACCATCGTTTTTTACATACAACATAGCAAATATAAAGATACTGGCCAGAATCCAAAAAATCATATCCTGTATTGTTATAAATATATTATTATGGCTTATTATCCTCCTAATAACCCTTAATTGATCATATGCCAGAAGTATTAAGGCTCCCCAAAGGATGGAAACCCAAAAAAACTGTAGTTCTATTATAATCTCTTGACTCATACAGGCCTCCTATTTAAACAGCCTGCCTAATAAGGATTCACCGGACTTACCATAGCTAGTGGAATCCGAATAGGTTATACTATCAATTTTTCCATCAATATCCACCTCTCCCTTTTCAAGAGTTAGGCGGTTTACATGTAATTCACTTCCCCGTATCAACAATATTCCCTGCTCAGTCTGCAATAAAACCTCCCCCGCATCAAAAGATAATACATCATTGACACCGGTAATAGTTGCAGTTTTTCTGGCATTGATATGCAGTTTATGTCCCTTTAAAATCTCTTGTCTTTCCTCCATAGAAAAAAGCCTCCTCTAATTTAATACCTAAAACAGCTTGCTCTAAAACAAGTCTAGAGTTACCTTTTTAAGTATATGAGAAGACTTTCTACTTAATGACGACTTATAAATACTTAATCATTTCTTTTGCTTCATCTTTTTTAACGGTTTCTAAAACTTCCAGAACCTCCACCTTAACAGTTTTGCTACCAAAGCCTATTTCAATAATATCACCGACTCTAACAATCGTTGAGGCTTTTGCAACTTTACCGTTAACTAATACACGTCCTGCATCGCAGGCTTCATTGGCCACAGTTCTCCTTTTAATAAGTCTAGATACCTTTAAAAATTTATCTAATCTCATAATAAACTCCATTCTTAAGTAAAAAGCTGCTTTAAACACCCTACACCCCCTAAGAGATACGGAATTTAAAACAGCCTCTTTCATTAATTTGGTCAACTATGCGTTAACAATGTCTTTTAAAGCTTTACCAGCTTTGAACTTAGGTGCCTTAGAAGCAGCAATCATCATAGGCTCATTGGTTAAAGGATTTCTTCCTGTTCTTGCAGGTCTGTCAACAACTTCGAATGTACCAAAACCAACTAATTGAACTTTACCACCTTTTGCAAGTTCCTCTGAAACAACATCAATAAAAGCCTTTAAAGCCTTTTCTGAATCCTTCTTAGAAAACTCTGTTCTTTCTGCGATAGCTGCTACTAATTCTGCTTTGTTCATGTATTTGCTCCTCCTCTAATGTATTAATTTTTTTCCCACCACAAAGCTTCCTGCTTATGGGGGGTTACAGCGCATAGATTATGGCCATTTCCCTCCTGAGGGTAAAGGACATCTATAAATCTATTTATAAACTGATTAATAGCATTTGTCAAGGAATTTTCTGCATTTATCTGTAAAACCACCGATAATTTTATCATTTGAAATAACAAGTTACCAAAATCATTATTTATACGGGATTTTTCCCCTATTTCTATAGCTTTTCTTAGGATATCAAGCCCCTTTGTAATATCATCTAAAGCTTTATCAGGACTTCCCGGATCTAGTCCGTACTTTACAGCTTTTTCCTGAACTTTTCTTGCTCGTATAAGGGCAGGAAGTGCTTTTGGAACTGATTTTATATCTTGTTCTGGATTATTAACATGACTTTTTTCCAAAGCTTTAATATCTTCCCAGTTTTTTAATACTTCCTTTGTGCTATCTGCAGTAAGATTCCCAAACACATGGGGATGACGTCTAATCATCTTCCTGCTTTCTTCAGAAATTACATCTTCAACAGTAAATTCTCCAGTTTCCTCAGCAATAACACTATGCATTGCCACTTGAAGAAGTAAATCTCCCAGCTCTTCACATAAATTTTTACTATCTTGATTATTAATTGCTTCAATTACTTCATATGCTTCTTCTATTAAACACTGCCTTAAGCTTTCATGGGTTTGCTCCCTATCCCAAGGACAGCCCTCCTTACTTCTTAATTTCCTAATAATATCCATAAACTCATTAAAACTATAGGTCTTGTCCATTATAATCTCCCTTATTCAAAGATTTCTTTAGTTAACAGCCTTTATTACCAGTCTATAGCATATTATAGCAAATAAAAGCAGCAAGTAAACCTCTAAATAGTTAAAAAGAAAAAGCTGCCAAGCTTTTTGCCTATCTTGACAGCTAAATTACTTATTGCTCCATCTGCCTGCCTAAAAATGCTGCTGCAGTACTTGCCAATTTTATTTCCGTATCCCCAAATTTAACCTTTTCATCTCTTGTAAGAATAATAACAGAACCGATTGCATCTCCTTCACTGATTATTGGACATATTACTTGATAGGTAAATTCAGTGTCATCATCATTAGTTATCTTTAAAAAGTTTTTTTCTTCATTAGAAGCAATAGCAGTCTCTCTTTCATTAATTAATTCCTCTAATTCACGGCTAATACCTTTTCCTAGTAAATCTTTTTTTATAGAACCTGCAACGGCAATAAATTGATCTTTATCAGTAATTGCAACTATATATCCGGTGGTTTGGTTTAATGAATCCGCATATTGTTTTGCAAATTGCCCAAGCTCTCCGATGGGTGAGTATTTTTTTAGAATAATCTCTCCTTCCCTGTCTGTAAATATTTCCAAGGGATCACCTTCTCTAATTCTTAAGGTGCGTCTAATTTCCTTAGGTACAACAACACGACCTAAATCATCTATTCTTCTTACAATACCTGTAGCTTTCATATATAATCTTCCTCCATTTTGCGATAAGATATAATTAATTTAAATGCTGCTAAACTTTAGTCTAATATTATTGTTTGTAAAATGGGAAAGTTTATACATTTAACAGGTATATTTTAATAAATTAATTTATCAATTATATTTAGAAACCTAAGTCTGCCCTCATATTTTCAAAAACTTTAAATACATCTAAAATCCCATAGCCCCAATCTCTATTGGGATAGGTTAGATTGGTACTTCTTCTGGCTCCCCGAATTAAATGATTCTTAAGTACATTAGAATCCATACCCGGTTCATTGCCTCTAACAGTTCCCCATTCTAAAATCAAGGCTACAACACCAGCTGTATGGGCGGCCGAGACAGAGGTTCCGGTAAATGCTTGAAAGGTATGGTTTAGACTAGGGGCAAGATAATTGACACCGGGAGCTGCTATTTCAGGTTTAATAGTATTGTTCCTGGTGTAACCTCTGCCGGCATTTACATACAAATTATTGTTAACAGGATTATATGATGTAACGGTTATGGGATAAGTAGTTGTACCGGGAGACAGTACTGTGGTAAATATATTTGGCTGTATAAAGTAAGTGTTTTCTGAAATAAAATTTCCCATGGGAAGCCATATATGAAAACCTGTAGCCAAATCTCCGTGGCCATAAACATTAAATCTCCATATACCAGCTGAAGCATTATCAAAACGAATAAGTATTAGCTGGTCTCCTGTCTGGGATTCTATCGTGCTATAATCAACATATAGAGTGGTTTGTTCAAAAATAAATGAAATTACCCGGCCTACTCTTATGCTTGCCGGAATTCTGGGAATATACTCACCGGAAGGAGACAAAACATCAATGGAATATATACCCGGTGGATTTCCCCATAATTCCATAGCAAATTGTTTATCGTTTTCGCTAACATTAAGTTCAACTGTATTGCTCCCTATGGTGGGATCAATTACTCCATAATAATGCCTTCCCAGATTACCTTCATTTCCTGCTGAAGTTACAACCACCGTATCAGGAAGGTCAGCGACAATATTTAAAACCACACTTAATGGTGATCTCCCTGTATGTCCTCCTTGGGAGCTGCCTATTCCAAAGCAAATTACTAAGGGTCTGTTTAACCTTCTTGCCTCTTGATTGCAATAATTCAATGCCCACATTATATGATTTTCTTGAAAACATGTTACATTATTAGGAACTCTAAAGAACCTTCTGGTAATTTGTTTTGCTTCCCTAAGCTTAACTATAATTAAATCAGCATCAGGGGCCACTCCATAAAAATTTTCTTCCTCCACATCATTACCGGCAGCGATTCCGGCCAGCATGGTTCCATGGCCATTTTCATCCATACTGGGAACAATTGAAAGAGGATCATCTGATGCAAGTGCCTGGTTTATCTGCTCCCTGCTATATATGGTGCCAAAGTTAGCCTCTTGGTAAGTGGGGCCGGTATTGATTGTTTGATCCCAGATAGAAAGAATTTTAGATGTACCGTCCGGTCTGATAAATACAGGATTAGTATAATCAATTCCAGTATCAATAATAGCTATAATTACTCCTTCTCCCCTTAGGTTAAAAGCTGGTGTTTGCCTAAGATCCAATACTCTTGATGCATCAAGACTGGTTACATCTGTAAGTCCAAACAATAATGGAATTTCGGCATACCTTACATTTGAAATTTCTGCAAAAAATTGCTCAACGGGAACATGAAGTACCGCATATATTTCATCTATTCTATGTAAAGCCTCTTCTCCAAAAAGTTCTATTAGGCCTGTATATGTCCTATATTCGATAATCAAATCAAAAAAATCTTCTCCTATAATCCTATCTCTATCTATTATGGTCATAGGATACCCCTTTCAATATTTTTTTTAAAAATTTATTCCTCCCCTAAGGGCATCAAATACATTAAAAATATCGAGTATCCCATATCCCCAGTCCCTATTTGGATATATGGTATCTATATCTCTTCTGGCACCCCTAATTATTAAGTTCTTCAATTCTACAGTGCTCATAGCCGGCAAACGGTTATTTACAACTGCCCATTCCAATAACATAGCCGCAATTCCGGTAGTATGTGCAGCGGAAACACTGGTTCCTGTATATGATGCAAAGCCTCCTGTAAGGGTCGGACCTATAATATTTACACCGGGAGCTGCTACTTCCGGTTTTACTCTACCTATGACCGTATATCCCCGGCTGGAGTTTAGATATAGGCTATCATCGGCATCATTATAAGCTGTCACCGTTAAGACATTTTCCGCGTTTCCCAAGGTCAAAATAGTAGTATTAGGGTCCGAACGGATAAAGTATGTATCATCCGAAATAAATCCATCCATTGGCAGCCATATATTAAACCCTAAATTTAAGCCTCTCCTTTCATAGACATTAAATCGCCATATTCCCGATGTTGGATTTTCAAAGCGTATTAGAATTAATTGTTCTCCACTTTGGGATTCGGTCATCTGATAATCAATATAAATAACTGTGGCTTCGAATATAAAAGCAATTTCTCTATGTTCATTTCTTCCTACTGAAATTCTAGGAATATACTCACCTGTTGGAGAAAGTATATCAATAGTATACATATCAGGAGAAGTTCCCCACAGCTCCATAGTAAAACCTCTTTCATTTTCCCCCACATTTAGTTCAACAGTATCATATCCTGTGGTAGGATTGACCTTTCCACTAAAGTGCCGTCTTGCATTCCCCTCATTACCTGCAGCTACAACCATAGCCATTCCTGGGGATGAGGCTATTCCTGATAAAAAGGTACTTAAAGTTCCTGATCCGTCATGGGCTCCCTGAGAACTTCCCAGTGCTATACATATAGCTATAGGCCGCTGCAAGGCTATGGACATTTCATATAAATGAATAAGCCCAAGAAATATATCGTTTTCCTGAAAACATACTGCATCTTCTGCTATAAAAAAGAAGTCCCTAATAAACTTTTTAGCAGGTTTTAACTTAACTACGACAAACTCCGCATCAGGAGCAACCCCATAAAAGTTACTGTCTGGCACCTCATTTCCTCCTGCTATACCTGCAATCATGGTTCCGTGGCCAATTTCATCCCTACTGGGAACTATAGAAAAAGGATCCTCACTTTGTAAAGCCTCATTAATCTGCTCCCTGGTAAACTGGGTACCATATTCCATATGAGGAGGTGGATTGCCGCTTGATATGGTCTGATCCCAAATGGATACAATCCTGGTAGTATTATCTGCATAAGTAAAAATAGGATTGGTATAATCTATCCCAGTATCAATTATGCCAATTAAGACACCTTGACCTCTTAAATTAAATACAGGTATATTCCTTATGCGAAATATTCCGGAAGACTCTAGGCTAGACCTACTGATAATTCCAAAGCAAGTAGGCAAAACAGAGTATCCTAATCTATAGACAATATTCTGAGTTATAAAGCTAACAGGTACATGGACAATGGCGTATTGTAAATTAATGATTTGAACGGTCCTATCTGGAAACTGTTCGAAAACACTAAAATCACCGTTATATTCTATAATAAGATCAGCATAATCCTCACTGATTATTCTCTCTCTCTCTTCCGGTATCATATATGGCACCTCATTTTAGCTTATATAATATATATATATTTGAAATAATAAAGTATGTACCTGTAATATAAATTAATAAAATAAAAGTATGTTAAGAAGCAATTAACAGCTTTTTAACATACTTTCTATTAAAATTATTTATACCTTCCTTTTATGTACCTTACTAATACCAATATCCCAATAAGTATTAGATTCCCTATTATATAGAATATTATTAACTCTTTAATATTCTGGCTTTGCTGCCTATAATTACTGATTATATGCCAAACTCCAAAGGCCGACCAAAGCACCGGTACTATAATACCCCAGATAAGCTTTTTTCTGGTGGAGAAGAATACCTGTAAAATTAGGAAAGGTATAGCAAATATCAGTATAGTAAATAGGTTATCCCATACCGTTGGCATACAGATATATCCTCCTTAAGCCACATTATGCATTAAACATAACTCTCTCACTGTTAAATGCCTTGGTTATTAATGTTGTTAACAAAATAGCTATTAGGGCAAGTGAACCTAAAGTAACACCAAACTGTGCCATGGTAAGTTCACCTACCAAAAGATTCTGAATAGTTACAGACCCATTATAAATAGGTATGGCATAATATTCGAGTCCTTTGTCCCCACCGCCACTGGAGAACATAGTCATTATGCTGCCCAGCATTACCAGGATATATAAAGGAGTTACATAGGTACTTGCCTCCTTTTGTGTTCTGGCATAGACTGCCACAAGGGCTACCATAGCCACATAAAGATAAACCATAGCTATAATAATTACAAATAACTGTATTATCTCAACAGGAGTAAATTTAATAGCCATCATTTGGTCCGTATCCCCACCGGATAGATTCTTAATTCCTATAACTACCGATACAGTGTAGATAACAGACGATAAGGCTGTTAATATTCCTAAGGAAATCAACTTACCAAAAACTATTTGGCTGCGCTTAATCGGTGATAGCAGCATGCTGGCAAGGGTACCCCTTTCCTTTTCCCCTGTTATAGTATCCACCCCAAGTCCCATGGCACCTTGAAATAGCATTATATTTATTAGGAAGGGTAGAAGCATGGCAAAAAATTTACCTCCTGCCTTATCCTCATCGAGGATAATCGAAGCTTCCGGATCTAAATCTATGTAAAATACCTGAAGCAACTCTATATTATCCAGTCTTTGTGCAAGTAAGGACTGCTGATAAGGATTTAGCACCTCAGCAATAAAATTACTTCTAGCCGCACCGGAATAATCCTCTGAAGGATTATAAAAGGTTTTAACCTCAGGAATTGGATCCCCAATTTTACTGTAATTTTGAATTGTATCCATAAAACCTTCTTCAAAGACAACTAGTAAGTCAGTATCACCTTTTAATATTTTTTCCTTTATGTCATCAACCGTATCTGTTGAACTTAAATATGTAATATCCGCTTCATACTTATTAGCCTCTATAAAATTCATCAAATCCTCTGGAGCATTCTTAATACATATAATAGGAGTATGGGTTTCAATATCTTCCTGTAAATTAGAGATCAAACTTCCCATAATGCTATACATTACCATAATCAGAACACCGGGAAGGATAAATAAACTTACTATTAATTTCTTATCGGTAAAAACTCTGGTTAGTTCTTTTTTAATAATATTTTTTGTCCCTTCCATCCTATGCCTCCTCCTTATTATGTTGTTTATAGAGCTCAAAAAATGCATCTTCAAGATCCTTAGTATTTGTTTCACTTAAAATTTCTTCTAAGCTTCCTTCTAATGTCAGCTGTCCTTTAATAATAATGCCGATTTTATCACATAGCTTTTCAGCCTCTGTCATGATATGGGTTGAGATTATAACTGTTTTTCCTTGATCTTTCATAAGCTTTAAGTAATCCGTCACACTTCTTGCTGTTACAATATCAAGACCGGTTGTGGGCTCGTCAAAAATTATTACTTCCGGATCATGTATAAGACTTACCGCTATGGAGGCTTTTTGCTTCATACCGGAGGAAAGCTCATTAATCTTCTTATCCTCAAAACCGTTAATGCCGAAATATGCAAATAATTTTTCTCTTCTTTGCTTGATAGTCTCCTCATCAAGACCTCGAAGTTTACCGAAGAAATCAAACATATATCTGGGTGAAAATTGGGGATCTAGTTTGATTTCATTGGTCAAAAAGCCGATTTTCTTTCTGACATTTTCAGAGTCCTTTACGGTATCATATCCACATACTTTTATCTCTCCCTCCGTGGGCTTAAGTAATGTGGAAATACAACGAAGAGCCGTTGTCTTACCGGCACCGTTTGGTCCGAGAAGTCCGTAAATTTCACCGGGCTTGGCAGTTAAGCTTATATTGTCCACTGCCTTCATCATATTTTTTTTGGTCTTATGCTCCATCATTTGTTTTTTGGTTAATTTGTAGATCTTTGTAAGTTCATTAATTTGAATCATGTCATCCCACCTATCATTTATTTTTTATGGTTAACTTGTTAATTACTTTAAGCTAATAAGTTGTTAAAGTTTATACAATATTATTTTACACATTATCACATTAAAGCACCTTAAAGCTTAATTAAAATTTAATTAGAAATTTAAACCAAGTCCTCATCCAAAATTATTGTAAAAGGCCCGTCATTAACAAGATGAACTTTCATATCCGCCCCAAATTCACCACATTCTACCTTGCCTAATTTTTCCTTAATCTGCTTTAGGAAATACTCATATAATTCCTCTGCTTTTTTAGCACTTCCGGCCTTGAAAAAATCAGGTCTATTTCCCTTTCTACAGTCAGCATATAAAGTAAATTGAGATACAACTAAAACCTCACCCTCTACATCCTTAAGGGAAAGATTTGTCTTGCCGTTTTCATCAGCAAAAATTCTTAATTTCAATATCTTATCAATATATTTATCTGCTATTTTTTTATCATCATCTTGGCCGACACCAAGAAGTATCAAAAACCCTTTTCCAATTTTTCCGATACACTTGCTATCTACTTCAACTTTTGCCTCTAATACTCGCTGTATAACTATTCTCATAACCTTATCCCTTCTTGTTTTGCAATAATTTTATTTGTATTTAATCCTCTTACTCTTAAGTTCTAGCCTATTATATCATTTAAAAATGATTTTCCTGAAATTTTTGATTGAATATTAAAATAATCTAAAATTGTAGCTGCTATATCCGCAAATGATTCCCTGGTTCCTAAATTGTTATTCCTTTTAATCTTACTTCCATAGGCAACCATGGGAACATATTCCCTTGAATGGTCCGTGGAAGGAGTGGACGGATCACAACCATGGTCAGCAGTTATAATTAGAATATCCTCATCTCTTAAGGCTTCTGTAATCTCCGGAAGCCGGCTGTCAAAATAACTTAACGCTTTTGCATAACCATCAATATCATTACGATGTCCATAAATCATATCAAAATCTACCAAATTAACAAAGCATAGCCCCTCAAAATCCTTACTTATTCTCTCTATAAGCCTATCAATTCCTTCTTGATTATTTTTTGTCCTTACTGAATCGGTAATTCCCTTGCCGGCAAAGATATCATAAATCTTACCTACACCAATAACATCTAGGCCTGCCTCAACTAATTGGTCTAACATAGTAAGTGACGGTGCCAGGGAATAATCATGGCGGTTAGAGGTTCTGGTAAAGTTAGGGTAAGTACCTATAAAGGGCCTTGCAATTACCCTGCCAACCCCATGTTCTCCCCTAAGGATTTTTCTGGCAATCTCACAATATCTGTAGAGTTCCTCAACAGGTATAATATCTTCATGTGCTGCCACCTGAAATACACTGTCAGCGGAAGTATAAACTATAAGAGCCCCTGTCTCTATATGTTCTTTTCCATACTCACGAATTACTTCAGTTCCGGAATAAGGATGATTACATAATACCTTTCTACCGGTTTTTTCTTCAAACTCTTTAATAATCTCTTCGGGAAATCCATTAGGATAAGTGGGAAATGGTTTATTAGAAATCAGTCCGGCAATTTCCCAATGACCTGTGGTAGTATCCTTACCTTTAGACTTTTCTGCTAATCTGGCTATACTTCCGGCATAATTATGGTCAAAATTCATATGGGTAAACCTATCTTTTACCCCATCAATATTAAACAGACCTAGGTTTTTCATATGGGGCATATGAAAATGCTCACTTTTTGATACAGCATATAAAGTATGGCTTCCTTCATCATTATAATCTTTTGCATCCGGAAGTTGTCCTATACCTACACTATCAAGAACCACCAAAAATACTCTCTTCATAATATTTTACCTCCTTAAGGTTAATATCCTTAGTTATATATCTATAGTCTTCTACATATTGCCAAATTAATTATCATAACTGTATTATAATTATTTCAAACTAATAAGTCCATTATCATTTTAAATATACTTTAATTATAAGGAATTTTTAAACTTAAAAAAATCAAAATAATATAATTCTTAAGAATAACTTAATGTAATTTTATGTATATTGTAGACAGAGTAATATTGTGTTATAATGACCAAAATAGAAGATTATTCAAAAATGTTATTTAATTTGAAAAGAGGTATGATATGAAATTTAATAAAAATAAAGATAAAAAGTTTATACATATTTTAAGCCAATATAGACACGGTCTTGTTTTAGTATACTTTTTTATCTATATGATTTGGTTTACTTATCTTGAACGGACTGTAACTACAGAATTTACTCCTGTTTACTCAAGGCTGGATGATTATATACCCTTTTTGGAAATATTTATTATCCCCTATTTTATATGGTTTGCCTATATCTTTGTAACCGTGGCTTACTTTTTCTTTACATCAAAACAGGATTTTTATAAATGCTGTGCTTTTCTTTTTATAGGAATGACAATTTGCTTAATAATTTATACCATATGGCCCAATGGTCACTATTTGAGAGTGGATATAGATAACCTTGGAAGAAGTAATATTTTTACCCGTATTTTATCAAGGTTATACACTATAGATACATCAACTAATGTATTTCCAAGTATCCACGTATTTAACTCCATCGGAGCCATGATTGCTATCAGAAAAAGCGAACGTTTAAGACCTATAACTTGGCTACAGATTTCTACCTTTATACTGACCGTACTTATCTGTATGTCTACAGTATTTTTAAAACAGCATTCTATTTTAGACGTCTTTGGGGGAATTTTATTAAGCATTATAATGTATATATTTGTATATGTACCGGCCTGGGGTAAGGAAGCTAAGAAAGCTGATCATGAATTATCAAAGATATAAGAATTAGAAAATTAAAATTAATGTAAGCATATTAAAAGAGATCTCATATTTTATGAGATCTCTTTTATATATATTATTTATATTTTCCACTGTTTCTTTTAATTAAACCCGTAAATCTTTCTTGTTATTGCATAACCTACTTCAACAACCCTCCGTCCAAATTTGCCGGGCAAGTTCATTGAACGTCCTAGAATATGGGATCTAATCCTCTTATAAAGCCATTTGTCGTAATTCTTCAGATATTCCCATAGGGCCTCTTTTTTAGCTATACTTTCATCACTGCCTTCTTTTATTAGGAAGACAGAACAGATAGCCATCATCATAGACAAATACTTTATCATATAATTTCTTAGTTTCTTGCTCTTTATCTGTGCAAGATTATGGGATTCTATCATTATTTTCGTAACTCTCAGCTGTTGATCAATTCTTTTAATCATTATCTTTTCATTAACCGATTGATCATCCCTGCCTATAAAGTATCTATATAGATTTACATCCATATAATACATAGTCTTAACATAGGGTAGAGGCTGATATACAAAAATATTATCCACATAGAAGGTATGTTTGGGTAGCTTTAATCCACAATCTTTTATTAGTTTTGTCCTGTATATGGCGGAATGCATTAGAATGTTTTGACTTTGCTTAAAATGCATTATATCATCCCAGGTAAATATCTGATTTTTTGGAAGTGCTCTATTATAGTGTATTACCTTCTTCCTTTTTGCCCCCACTTTCTCGTATACATAATTGGCTAAGAATAAATCAGGACTATTGCCATCTGCAATCAGTTCTTTTAACTTAGCTAAAATCTCACTTAATGCCTTTTCACTTACCCAGTCATCACTATCTACCACCTTAAAATATAAGCCGGTAGCATTGGCCAGACCTGTATTTACAGCTTCCCCATGACCCCCGTTTTCCTGGCTAATTACACGGACAATACTCGGATACTTTTCCTGATACTCAAGGCCAATTTTTTCAGTATCATCTTTAGACCCGTCATTTACAATTATAATTTCCATATCATCCCCGCCGGATAACAAAGTATCAATTGCATGTCTCATATATTCGGCTGAGTTATAGCAGGGTATAGCTGCAGTCAGTAATTTCATACCAATAACTCCTCCCTTAGATTAAATTTTCAGGATTTAAGCACTCCAACTCCTTAACTACGAATCTTCCATCCTTACGAATTAAAACATCATCAAAATAAATTTCTCCCCCACCATATTCCGGTGTTTGTATGCAGACTAAATCCCAATGGATTGCTGAACTGTTACCGTTTGGAGCCTCTTCTTCATAGCAATTACCCGGTGTAAAATGGAAAGATCCCATTATCTTTTCATCAAACAAAGTGTCCTTCATAGGTTTTAGGATATAAGGGTTTACTCCAATAGCAAACTCTCCAATATAACGAGCCCCCTCATCAGTATTTAATACTTCATTAATTCTTTCTGTATCATTGGCAGTTGCTTCAACAATCTTACCGTTTTCAAAACGGAAAGAAATATTCTCAAAAGTAAATCCTTGGAATACCGCAGGAGTATTATAGGTTAAGGTACCGTTGATGCTGTCCTTTACAGGAGCTGTATAGACTTCACCATCAGGAATATTTCTTCTTCCGGAACAAGGAATTGCAGGAATTCCTTTAATTGAGAAGGTCAAATCTGTTCCGGGTCCTACAATACGTACCTTATCAGTACGGTTCATGTAGTCTACCAGACTCTTCATAGCCTCATCCATTTTACCGTAATCTAAATTACATACTTTGAAATAAAAATCTTCAAATGCTTCCTGACTCATATTAGCAAGCTGTGCCATAGAGGCATTGGGGTATCTAAGAACTACCCATCTGGTTTTCTTTACACGGATATCATGATGTACCGGTGTCTGATAATAAGTTTCATATAATTTCATTTTTTCCTGAGCTACATCTGCATTTTCAGCAATATTATCAGAACCCCTTACAGCTACATAACAATCCATTTCTGCCATTTCAGCAGCATCTATTTTAGCCATTAAAGACATCTGCTCTTCAGAACAGTTTAAAAGAACCTCCCTTAAAAGCCTGGGATTTGTATAATGTACAAAAGGAACTCCTCCTGCCTTGTATACTTCTTTTACAAGCTGTCTGGCTAGATCCTCTGTTGACTCTCCAATATAATGAACGTAAACCTTATCTCCTTTTTTTACTTCCATTGAATAATTAACTAGATTACTTGCCAGTGTTTTAATTCTCTCATCCATATATGTTCTCTCCTTTTCTTTATATGAAATATGCAAAACTAGTATTTAGCCTCACATAAATACCCTAATAAATTTGCTTTAATCCAGATAAGATATAAATATATTACCTGCATTTTCAAATAAATCTCTGCTATCTTGTAATCCTATTTTAACAGATTTCCCTTGTTTGGGGTCTATCATATATATATTATAGGCATCATAGCCATATATAAGTATAGCATCATTATATCCGGTCATGGCTATAACCGGCCTTCCTTTATTTATATAATATAATACTTGATCTAAAGTTGAACCTGTAAGTCGTATGGGTTCCACTTTTAGATCTTTATTAAGGATTTCTAAGGCCGAGGTATCTTTTAAATCTAGGGTTTTATTGTCTATATTTTTACCTAAGTATTTGGCCATAAGTTTAATACAGCTTTCCAAAGAATTTGACGAAGCTGAAAAATCCATTGTCTCAAATTTGGATAGGTTAATTCTGCTTGCGTTAACACCCCGCTCCCATACTAAATGGTTTAAACTAGATAAAACCACCCCAGCTCCTTGGTCTGCAGCATTTATTGCCTCTGCCGCCTCCTTATAGGTTTCTTCTAGTTCTCCCATAATATAAGCATAATACTGCTTTTCATTGCTTATATTTTCTCCATCCTTAGGTAAGCGTAATGTAGGGTCATCGGATATTATTGTATTTACGGTTGTTAGCATTTTGGGCTCCTTATCCATATCAAATTCTGAAGGTAATTGTATATAATACTCTGTTAAAGCCGCTTCGGAAACCCTTGGCACAACACTGATAAAAGGAGTTTTTTCAACAATCCTATTCATAATATAATCACTGCTTGAACTTACATAAACATCCTTACCATTAACCTTCCCTTTCTTGGAACGGTATAATTCAACAATATTATCCTTCACCTCTACTCCGGTTATATAGTAACCTTCCTTATTATAGGATTTCAGTATTTCGTTTTGCAAAGAGGCAATCTCAATTCTATTCATTGGAATAATAACTCTTCCGTCAATCATGGTTGTAATATCATTTTCAGCCACAAACCCATATATTAGATTCATATCTATCATATCCAATAGAACGATTTTATATCCGGGACGGGAGTCAATTTTTTGAATATCTCCGGTCTCAAGATTCATAATGTTAATATTGTTTGAATAACCCAAACCATCGCTTTCCTGCCAGACAAAATAACCTTCTTTACTAAAGTCCAATATATTATCCTTAGCTACATTAGAAGCCAGTTTGGTTAACTGTTTTGTTATCATGTCATAAGAATAAATACTGTCATATATATGAAAATAGAAAATATCTAAATTATTAATGTATGAAAGTTCCCCCATATTTTCTTTTAACCTCTGATAAGGTTCATCTACGGGGATATATACAAGCTCTTCAATTCTTTGATCTGCTCTTATATATTTGTATAAGACTATGGCCACCCTGCCTTCGTATTGGCCACGGTTCATATAGCCATATACCATAAAATTAACGTTTCCTTCCGCATCCATATTTAGTATACGGATATCATGCTGATCATAGATATCTCTAATATAATCAGTCTTATTTTGACGGAAAGAAAAAATGCGAACTATTTTATTCTCCTCAAGATCATAAAACCATAATTCACGGTTTCTAACAAAAGCAAATTTCATTTTATCTGGGCCGGCCAAATATGGTATATCCAAATTAGAAGTAATGCCTAGCTTTAATTGGTTCATAGACACATTGGTCAAGTCCGTATCAAATAAAGCTTCCATACGGCGTTCATAGTTTAATAAATACGTCCTGCCCGGCGTATATCTGACACGATAATATTCCTTAACCTTATAAAATTCCGGAATATCTGATACCTTAGCCTTAACCACATACTCCAAAACAAAGGAAGCAATCTCTGCATAATTTTCAACAACAGTAGGGACTACCTCTGTAATAAATTCCGGCTCTAGCTTGCCCCAAGTTATTAATTCCAAGCTTGAATGAATGTTAACATCAGCTAAAGAGGTGTTTTCTTTTGTCCTATGGGGCTCAAGATATACAGAATACTCCTCTGCCTTTTCCTTATCTTTAATTGCATTATGAAAATCCATTACAAATTCCAGCTTTTTTTTCAGATTACCGCTATCGTACTTTTTAATACGAGTATAATAATACATTTTGCGACTTTCGCTGGTTATTAAGGTTATTTTAACAGCATAATCCTTCTCCTTTTGCAAATCAGGACTAAGGTGTAGCTTAGCTGTTTTGAATTCATTTTCTTCATCAAATACACTGACAGAGCCCTTTTCAATCAGTTCATTTCCTATAAATTCACGAACCTCATAATTTAATTTCTTAATTTCATAATCACTTTCTTGTATCAGAACCTCAAAAGATCCCTCCGGTCCTATTGGTGTAAGTGATTCCCTGATGGAATTGGCATCAAGATTACTGCTATAACCATGAAGAAGATTAATAATTACATCTTCTGTTCTTAAACGTACTAAAGGAAATGTTGCTTCTTCCATCTTAGTAGTATTATCTATATTAAATACCACTTCCTTAATATCCTTACTAAAGTAATAAAGAGAAGCGATAAATATAGCTATTAAAATAATTATACGATAAATCTGTTTTAACAATTAGATTTTCCTTCCCATATAATTTATGTTAAGCAGCCCTTATTTTCCCAGGATGCTTACTAGAATATTATAGCATATTAAATTTATATTTAATAGACTTCCCTCTTACAGTTTTCTTAAATTTATATCTATAATTATTTACAAATTTCACAATAAGATTATGTTTGCATATATTAGATAATAAAAAGTTTAGGAGCACATAAATGCAAAACTCATCTAATATGTCAAAATCAGAAGGTGATAAGAAACTAAACGTTCAGATAAGCGAAGAAAAAACTTCTCCTGATAACGACAACTTGTCCAATAAAGTTTCAAGCCCCGATACTGATAAGGCTAACACTTTGGACACTGTAAATAGAAAACAACATAATCAAACCGGAGTTGCTAAAAAGCTTAGTACCACTCCGGATACCGGCATGCCTATGGACATAGGTACCCCTCCAAGAACTGATACGCCCATGAACGGTACTACTCCCAGATCAGGCATGCCTATGAACGGTATCACACCTAGAACAGGTATGCCTATGAACGGCACTACTCCCAGATCAGGTATGCCCATGAACGGTACTACTCCCAGATCAGGTATGCCCATGAACGGTACCACACCTAGATCAGGTATGCCTATGAACGGTACCACACCTAGAACAGGTATGCCTATGAATGATACCGCCCCTAGATCAGGCATGCCTATGAATGGTACTACTCCTAGAACAGGCATGCCTATGAACGGCACTTCCTCCGGAAATATACCCTTATATCCTGTTAATGGCCAATATATGCCTCCATGCACCCCTTATAATACACCTATGGGAGTTCCTTTATACCCCCTTTATGGTTATGATAACTGTGAGGATTTAGACCGGGATATGAAATATATGAAACAGATATATCCTAATACGGCAAAGCGGATACAAAGAGAGATAGATAATGAATGCGATAAACTAGAATATGACGGAAGTATTATGTTTGACGAATGTCCTGATAAAGTATCCTTAGAAAGAATTATAGACCGTGTATATGAAAGAGTTAAAGATATGGATGAAGTATCAGAGATTGGAATTAACAGCTTTTCTTCTGATCCCAGAAGAAGACAGCAGAATCTTTTAAGAGATTTAGTAACTATCGTATTGCTCAATGAGATGTTTCATAGAAGACGCCGCCGTCGTAGCAGAAGACGCTGGTTTTAGGATTATAAATCATAAATTATCATATAACAATTTCCCATTGACTATAAAAGGTTCGAGTTAGGATATATTAAACCTAATTCGAACCTTTTAATATTTTACTTTACCATCCCTGATTAATAATAGGTGTTGCAAAATAAATTCTTGTTTTATCTAACTGTTCATCATATGTCATGGCTATCTGTATATTAATTTTACAACCTGCTGCCTCCACATATTCATCTATCAAACCGGTATAAGCATATATTGTATAGCTATCACTTTGTTGATAATCAAAGGCAATTTCACCTTGCAGCTCCTTTACTAAGAGCCTAGCCATATCCTTTTTATCTTCTATGGGCATGATTCCCGGTACAGAACCCTCATACTGAAGAGTTACCTGCTTTTGCTTTATACCCAGCTCTTTTAATGTTTCTTCAAGAAGCTTGCGATATTTTTCTATACTTCTTATAGATTCCTTTATGTTTAATCTTACCACAATATAATGCTTCATCTTAATGGCAGATTCATTTTCCTGCTCAAGGCTTACTATTTTTAGTGAGGTAGTTGCCAATCTTGCATCCTTTTGATAAAGATATTCTATTCTGCCATTATCTTTATTTATGGTAATATCTTTATCTATCTTAAGACCAATAGAATCTGCAATGTAACCTATAATATTCTTTTTATCCTCTTCACTAAGAAAGTCATTATTATGCTCTGCAATAATCTCTAAACTACATTCTAAATCCTCAGTATTTGTCTTAACAAATGCTTCGGCTATTTGAAAGTTATTAAAAAATACTCTGTTCATTATAATCTGCGTAGCAAATGCAAGCCAAAGAACTGTAGCTGTATATAAAGTAACCTTAGTTCTTCTTAAAGAAAAAATTCCTTGTAAACTTTCTAAAAAGCGACTTGTTTTATCCAGAATATCCACCTCCATTGTAAGTTGATTTTGCTTACCTGTTAGTATTCCCACAAATGAGGTTGAATATTCTAATTATTTTTATTGGTCTTCTAACATCTCTATTCTTCTAATATGTCTATCTTGATTAGAAAAGTCCGTATTTAAAAATGTATCCACTATTTTAATGGCTAGTCCATGTCCAATAACTCTTGCTCCCATTACCAGTACATTGGCATCATTATGTAATCTTGTTGCTTCTGCGCTAAAACAATCATGGCATAATGCCGCTCGGATTCCCTTCATCTTATTGGCAGCAATAGAAATACCAATCCCTGTTCCACAAATTAAAATTCCCTTATCACATTCTTTGTTTTGAATCGCCCGTCCCACGGCCTTTGCATATACAGGATAATCACTGGAACTAAGTTTACCGCAACCAAAATCTTTATATTCAATACCTTTTTCCTCAAGGTATTTTATAATTTCCATTTTTAATTCATATCCGGTATGATCATTACCTAGTGCAATCATTATAAACTCTCCTTTTCATTTTCCTCATTTAGTTTATAGACAGTCTTTTTTACCAGCCTTGCCAGCTCAAAATAGCAATCTTCATATTCCACAAGGGAACCACCATAAGGATCTATAACATCTCCATCCTCTCCGGCATATTCCTTAATAGTATATACATCCTTAGCATGAGGATACCCTTGCAAAATCTTTCTTTTGTGGGCTTCTGTCATTGTTAAGACCAAGGTGTTCTCATCAATATCTGTATCCTTTAACCTCTTGGAAATATGATTGACAAGCTCTAAATCATGCTTTTTTAGAACAATCTCTGCCTTAGGATTGATTGGCTCTCCAAATAAAACCACAATCCCCCTTGAAGATACTTTAATATCACTTTCCTGATCAAGGTTTTTAAATATGGCCTCAGCCATAGGACTTCTACATGTATTTCCCGTACAGACAAATATTAATTTATTATATTTTGCCATTCCCTACCTCCAAATTGCCATACTATAACTTTTCAACTCTATAGCCTGCCGCCTTCAATAATCTATTCATAATGGCCTGTCCTAGATTACCACCGGCAAAACTTTCAGAAAATATATAATCCGCATGGATTTCATCAAAATCCCTTAATACAGCATATAATCCGGCAGCTATGGAATCTTCCTCATTTCTTGAACCGATTGATTTTATTATTCCATATTTATATAGGCTCTTGGTTTCATCGGTAGCTATTATACCTACAGTTTTTCCTTCCTCTAGATACAATCTAGCCTTATTATTAATTGCAGTAGCTACATCTTGTATATTACCTTCATAAATAACAAGACAGCCTTCCGGTGCATAATGGCGGTATTTCATTCCAGGAGCCTTTGGGGCTATATTTTCATCCATAGTTTCCTTTGTTATAGCTTTATCATATTCCACAGATCCGATTACACTTTCAACCATAGATTTTGTAATGGAGCCGGGTCTGAGAATCATAGGTATATCACCTGACAAATCCACTATAGTAGATTCAAGGCCAAGGGTAGATTTACCCCCATCTATAATCATATCAATTTTACCATCTAGATCATCTATTACATGCTGTGCCCTTGTAGGGCTTGGTCTGCCGGATATATTTGCACTGGGAGCCGCAATAAATCCCCCTGAATATGCTATTACATCCCTTGCTATTTTGTTGGCCGGAAGCCTGATAGCCACAGTATCTAAACCTCCGGTGGTATTATAAGGGACTATTTCTTTTTTATTTAAAATTATGGTCAAGGGGCCAGGCCAGAAAGTCTCAGCTAACTTATAAGCCTCTCTAGGGATATCCCTTGCAATTAATTCCATATGTTTAGGATTTGCTATATGGACAATCAGGGGATTATCCGATGGCCTTCCCTTTGCTTCATAGATTTTTTTAGCAGCTTCAGGATTTAATGCATCGGCACCCAGCCCATATACTGTTTCAGTAGGAAATGCAACTAATCCTCCTCTTTGTAATATCTTGGCAGCCTTTTTAAGGTCATCCTCCCCAAGGGTGCCATTATCTGCTTTTTTAATAATTGTCATCATCCTATATTGTATACTCCTTATCCCAAAGAAGTCTTTGGGTTATCATTTAAAATCATTATATCTAAGGTGGATTATATCACTTTTCATCATATTTATCCATAGTTATCTTTGTATTACTTGCTTTAGATATATTAAATCTTCATAAAAAATTAGTTCTTATTTATATTCAAATATTTTAAAATGCCAAGGTGAATAGCCCAGGCCATTTTTTCCTGATAATCCTCGTCAACCAAAAGCTTAGCTTCTGTCCAATTGGACAGGTAACCACATTCAACTATAACCAAGGGACATAAGGTATGTTTAAGCATATAGTAATTGGTATTTGATTTTGCCTTTCTATGGTTTCCGTCATTTATTGTTTCTTTTATTTGCTCCTGCAATATGCCTGCAAGAACTCTTCCCTCTTCTGACTGGATATGATAAAAAACCTGTGCTCCCTTGACATTTTCTTGGCTAAAACTGTTTTGATGTATGCTTATAGCAAATGCAGCATCACTGTTATTAATAATTTCAACTCTTTTATTTAAATCTACCCGTTTTTTATTAGAATCCGTTTCTGAATATAAGCCTATATCTTCTGTCCTAGTCATAATTACATTAATATCGTTTTGCTCTAATAGGTCCTTAAGCTTTAATGCAATAGCCAAATTAACATCTTTTTCTAAAGCACCATTGACTCCCACCTTACCGGGGTCCCTACCTCCATGACCGGGATCAATCACTATGGTCACTTTGGTCTTTTCCCCTTCTATTTTATTTTCCTCAAAAAGATTTCTCATAACCTTAACCGATTTATCTGAGGATATTACCCGTGCAGCAAAAATTAATAAGAGAAATAAGATACTGAAATATTTTCTTTTCATTAAACATTCTTCCTACTTATGTTTCCCTAAATCTTATGACAGAAGTATCTATCTTATTCTTTCCTTTAAGCTTTAATGGCTGCTTTATGGTTTAATACCAAAAGCAGCCATCTGATTTTTGTAAATTAAATTGTCTTAGTCTAAATAACGTCCTATAATATCCCAGACTTTCTTTTCTTCTAAACCAAGCTTCCATGCACCAACACCGGCAACATCAGCTTCATAAATAACCTTCATTTTTTCTTCTATGGATTTTTCATTTTCTAACCATATCTTATAGACTGCTCCATCTTGTTTAAATTCACCATAATGGCTGCCATAACCATCATTCCATTTAGGTTCTACTCCTTTGTCTTCTAGTAGCTTAGCCGCAGATGCCATTGCCAAACTTTCACTAGATACACCGTCAGTAGTCTCCTTCCATAATCTCGTATAAAAAGGTATGGCGATTATAACCTTTTCCTTGGGAACTTCCTCTAAAGTGTTATTTACAGCATCACTTACAAATCCTAAGGAAGCAACAGGTCCTGCCACATCAGACCCGGCATAGTGCTCATCGTAGGCCATGATAATGACATAATCTAAAATCTCTCCCTGTTCTTTTAAATTATAATGTTTATTATAAGGGGCAGGAACATAATTATCCACCGACAATACGATACCATTATTTCTGCACTTAACAGACAACTCTCTTAAAAATTGGATATAATGCTCACCGGCTTCGGAAGGTATCTTTTCAAAATCTATATTAATTCCATTTACTTTATAATTTATTGCCGCTTCAATTAGGGCGTTGGATAATTTTTCCCGACGAGAAGTGTGAGACAGCAACTCATTCATATCAACTTCTTTATTAACATCAGCAATTAACGGCCACACTTGTAGTCCCAGGGATTTAGCTTTTTCTACATATTCACTGCTTGCCAAGGATGAAATTTCTCCTGTTTCGTCAATAATATCGAACCAAGTTGGAGATACCACATTTACTCCCTTAGTCTGACTGATTAATTCTTCAAGTTTCATACCGGCTTCATAGTTAAAAAATTGATGGAAGACCAAATTAATTTTATCATTCCTTAATTGGCTTGTATATTCCGGAGGCTCATAGGTACTTTCTATGGTTTTATAGTAGGAATCTTGTACATGTCTTTCCCTTACATAGCCTATAATACCTTCTTTGGTCATTACCTTGGCAAAACCTTTCCTGGGAGCATCTTCTTTAACCACATACATAAGCTCTTCCCCTACAGGAAGTTGGAGTAAGAGGGGGCTCTTTATATCCGGTTCGGATCTTAATTGGGTGTTTTTTGTAACCTTTGTGTAGAGATACTCTCCCCATAAATAATCTATTACAACTCGATTCGGCTCCTCATAACTGCGGTACTGTATATCCGAGTATTGATCTACAAAATCTAAGGCAATATATATATCATCATTGTATAACTTAAGTATTGGATAATCGGAAGTTGCTTCTGTTTTAATCATACTTTTTGTTACGAAATACTTGTTTCCCACTCCATCAACTTGAATAATTTCAGTGGGAGTAGTATAGGTCAATATATTTTCATTGTCATCCCAATAAAATCTATGATTAAAACAATTAACTACAGTTTCAAGATCAATATATACCATTCCATCTGCTATAATACCCGGTTTGTCGTGAATTTCATCTTGAAGGATAATTATCGCTTCTGTATCTTCAACCTTATAATAGTCTGTCAATAACATAACTTCATTACTGGGGGTCATGTTTTTAATCACAAACACACCGATTCCGGCGCCTATTAATAAAATAGCGATAATCATACCAACTATTGAAATTTTATTTTTTTTATCCATATCATCCTCCAATTATTTACTATTTGCATAAATTTGCATTTTCATCTCCCATTATAGCACTTTATTAGACACTCGTCATTAATAATTTTCGACTTAAAGCCTAATATATCGAACCAAAAATTAACGCCTTAAGAAATTTTCTCTTAAGGCGTTTACCAAACATCATTCTTTCTTTACTAATTACATAAAGCAGTAACTTAGACTAAATAATAAAGTATAGAGGGTTTTTAGATCCGGTCATACTTTTGTAATTAGCCAAGAACCTATACAAATACAGCTTTAGACTATTTACAACTGATTACCGATATAAGGTGCTATTTTTAATCTAATCGGATAAGAAGGTTAAATGTGATATGTTATACTTATCCTTTTTGCAGGTTACATATTGTACTATCAGTCAAATAGTTTATGAAACAAGGTAAAGCTCTCTTTTGATAAGTTTGTAAAATCTGATTCGAAGGGGATTTTAAAAAAGAATCTATCTGTTTCATCTTTCATACCCATAAGAACTCTTCGGTCTGCAAAGGGAATCATGTATATCCAGCTTTTACTACCTTTAATATTGTCTAAGGATTTTAGAAATGCTAGCATTTTGCTTAGATTCCAAACCCCATTATCTCCTATTATAACTTTTTTGTCGCATCGAATAAACTCCTCTTTAGAGGAAATAAAGTCTGTTCCAAAATCAAGGATATAACATTCATAGTCTTCAGAAAGAATATCTACAAGCTGCTTTTTTGTTACTTGTTTAAAGTAAGTAATATTATCAAGGCTAAAGGATTTTTCATCTTCCCGGCTCCATTCATAAGCTTCTTGAAGTCGTTGAAAATCCATATGGTTATTACATTCTAAGTAGGCTGTTTTAAATCCTTTTTCTGTAGCATAATAATAGGCTAAGAGCATGCCTGTGTATGTTACACCAACGCCTCGATTTACCCCTAATAAACCGATTGTTCTTATTGCTTCATAACTTTTATTAATCTGAAGTTTATTTAAAAGAATAGGCTTCTTTAGCCTATTCTTTTTAAGTATAGGCTTTTTATGTATATACTTTTTAACCATAGGCTTTGATTGTAGTAGGGGCCTTTTTATCAGGATATCACTCCTTCGAAACATAAATCAGCCAACTCTTTAAAAAAATCATGGCTAACTTTATCCTTAAATTTTGCAAATGGATTTGGTTCATAGGGTATACGAAGACAATTCCTAAATATCATGCTTTTTTGGGCTTGCCCAAACTGTCTTGTGTCAACATAATTAAATAGAAAAATAATATCTTTATATTCAGTTATAAGTTTTAATGCTTCCTCAGAAAATCCCAGTTCCCAATCCTTAGCCCCAAGTAGAAGAATTTTTACTTGAGATTTTAGATATTCCTCCTTGTTATCACTATCTAGGCTACCATAATCCTTGACAATTATATTATATTTTGATAAATCCATCACCTGTGCATAATCCATATTAACCATTGGGATGCTATTAATCTTAACTACACCTTTATTTTTCTTAAGGTTAAAATATCTTTTTTGAATCTTCCATAGACATCTGCTCTTATTATATTCAATATAAAGACATGATATATTCTTTTGAATTAAATAAGTGCAAAGACTAAATGATAAGTGGGTAGTTCCGATTCTAGGTTGTGATCCTGCAATCCCAATTTCTATGGATGATCCTTTCATTACTTTATAGTTTTTGTTATTCATAATTGCTGACAAATGTTTTTGTAATTGGGATACACAGGTATACCTTTGTGATGAATTATATCTAAGGCACCGGCTGATAATATGCTTAAGCTTTTTTGAGCAATTAGAAATATAATCAATATGTTTTATATCTTCCCGGCTCTTATAGGATAGTTTCCCTGTCACCATAAAATATAAGAGCATTCCTATTCCGTATATATCAGATTTTTCGTCCACCGGATGATTATTATATAGTTCAGGGGCTGCATATCCTATGGTACCGTAAAACTTGGTCTTGCTCTTAATCTCATCACGATAAATGGCACTACCAAAATCTATCAGCATAAGGGTTTTACCTGTTACCATAATATTCTCCGGCTTTAGGTCCAGATATAAAACAGGCCTTTTTACAGAATGGAGATAATGGATTAAATCACAAAGCTGCAGAGCGAAGCATATTATCATATCTTCACTGAGCGTATTCCTTTCCATGACATAATCTTTTAAAGTTACTCCTTCAAGATATTGCTCAATAATATAGGAACCTTCTTCATCTTCTTCAATATCATAAATTATAGGAATACATGAATGTTTTAGATCTTTTAATATTTGTGCTTCCTTAAGCTGTAACTTATATAAGGGATGATGTTTGGAGATGTACTTGATTGCTCGAAATGAATTTAATTTGATATGTTCTGCCAGATAAACCTTGGCGGTGCCTCCCTGGCCAAGAAGTTTTTGGATGCGGTATTTGCCAAACCATATTTCTTCTTGCATATTGTCCTTTCCAGCCAGCAATTTATGAATATGGATCATCTACATTAATTATAGTAATAATCTGGAAAAAGTGCAAGTTTTTTTTCCTATTTAATTTTACAAACTTTTATTACTTTTATGTACAATATCACAGTGATCTATTTTAATTTTATAATCAATTATAAAGCTTTATTAATAGAAAATTCACAACTTGCCGTATTGACTTTACTTACTTTTTAACTTATACTCTTTTTACACCAATGGTTCATTTTAGTCGTAACTAAAAGATCAGTCCTGTTAAAACAGAAAGGGGTGTACTCTATGAAGATAGAAAAGATTAGTGATAACCAGATTAGATGTACCTTGAATAAAAGTGATTTGATAGACAGAGAATTAAAGTTAAGCGAACTGGCCTATGGAACAGAAAAAGCTAAAGCCTTATTTCGGGATATGATTCAACAGGCCTTTTATGAGTTCGGTTTTGAAGTAGATGATATTCCTCTAATGATTGAAGCCATTCCTGTTTCAACAGAATGTTTAATATTGGTTATAACGAAGGTAGAGGATCCGGATGAATTGGATACCAGGTTTTCCAAATTCTCCTCCTTTAATACCCACGATTTTACCGATAAATCCGACGAAGATGATGTCTATGCCGATGAGATAATCAACACTTTTGAACACTTAAATGATTTCTCAGAGGATGCCGATGATAAACCTAAGGGCTTTATAGATATTCCTGACTCTTTAGATGATGATAAATCTAAGGTGAATATTCCCACTAATTTGACCAAGATTTATTCTTTCCGATCTCTTAAGGAGCTTACTAAACTAGCAAATGTTTTAGCGGGAATTTATAAGGGTAATAATACCCTTTATAAGGATCCGGCCACAGGAACTTATTATTTAGTCCTTAGCATTTCAAGTCATACTCCGGAAGAATTTAATAAAATCAGTAATATAATTTCTGAATTTGGTAAGGCAGAGCGTACAACTTATGCTAGTGTAAATTACTATGAAGAACATTATGAAATTATTGTTAAGGATCAAGCACTACAAATCCTGTCTGTCATGTAAAGGTCAAATAATTAAGCCATAATATTTAAAAGGACATACCGCTTTGGTATGTCCTTTTTAGAATTATTGCTATATTATTCTCCTGTTACAGCAGTGATTCTTTCCATAAGATCATCTGGATCTATTCCATGCACCATAGCAGCCTCCTCTAAGGTCTCTCCCTGTGCAGAAGGGCAACCAAGACAGTGCATTCCGATATCAAGAAGTACAGGAATAATATTCTGATCCATGGCAATTGCCTGTGCAATTGTCATATCCTTAGTAATCGTAGCCATATAATTACCTCCTTATAGTGGTTATATTATAAATAATTATAAACCAAATTGGGCTTGAATTTAGTAGCCTAGGCAACATTATATTCTATCCCATTTAATACGTCAAGAATATATTCTATATGTTTTTCCTCTTGCATATTTTATATACATATATTAAAATTAAATAGATTGTTAGAACTATAACTAAGGAGGTAATGTATAATGGCTCATACAATTAATGACGAGTGCATTAGCTGCGGTGCTTGCGCTGATCAGTGCCCTACTAGTGCAATTTCTGAAGGTGCTAACCATTTTGAAATTGATCCCGATACATGTGTAGATTGCGGAGCATGTGTAGACATCTGCCCTACCGGTTCAATTTCAGCATAGTAAGCATAGAAAAAGGTACAATGGTACATAAAAGAAGAGAGTTATGCAATGCCTACATGCTTAGGGCATGCAAAGCCCTCTTCTTTATTTATTTTTATATGTAGACCTTATTCTTTTTAAAAAATTTTGATTTCTTTCTTCTCCTGCCTTCATATGTAGCTGCAATTTGCATTCTACTTTTTTGATAATCTCTTAAAGTAGCATCAAATTTCCGATATCTTTCTTCTTCCCTTTCTTCTTGAAGCCTCATAAGATAATTCATTTCCTTAATAACATTACTTGTTACATTTGTGCTGATTTCCTCTGATAGCTGGGTATTGTTTTCTTTTAAAGCAGACATAACAATCTGATTCATAATCGCCTTAAACTGTTGCATTTTATCTTGATTTTCTGCCTTGATTTCATTATTTTCCTCACTGCTAACAATGCTTGTCCCTTCTTCTTGTTCAACTTCAAGATTATTGTCATCTTTCCACATATCAATCACCTTCCCATTTAGTTCATCTTTAAGCTTTACAATAGTCTGATTATCAAGAGATTCTAAATGCTCTAGATTAGCCAGAAGCATTTTTATCGCTTTAAGTTGATAGCCATGTTCTTTTAAAATTTTTATCTTCTTTAAGATTTCAATATCAGAATCTTTATAATACCTGTGCCCCATCTCATTCCTTTTAACAGGCAAATCTAATTCTTCCTCCCAATACCGTAATGTATGTGATTCTACCCCGACCCTTTTTGAAGCCTCTGAAATCATATACCTGATATCTCCCATTGATTATCCTCCATATAATTTTTAAGCCTCTTAAACTGTAATTATTTTCCACTTTCTACATTATAACATAGCAAACTTCAAATGCAATATATCTTCCTTATTTTCCCATATTATTTTATCGACAGAAAAAGGAGACACTTTTGTAAAGTCTCTCCTTTTCTACACAATCTGTTATTAATAATTAAATTTCTTCCACAATATGTAGGATACTAGCATATTGTTATCTTTCTAAATTAGCAAACTTGGTATATTGTGACTGCCAAGCCAGTTTTACAGTTCCGGTAGGACCGTTACGCTGTTTTCCTATTATAATTTCTGAAACCCCCGGCTCCTGTGTATCATGGTTATAATAATCATCACGATAAATAAACATTACAACGTCAGCATCTTGCTCGATAGCCCCGGATTCTCTTAAGTCTGATAACATAGGTCTTTTATCTGGCCGCTGCTCAACCGCACGGCTTAACTGAGATAGGGCAATAACCGGTACATTAATCTCTCTTGCCAGAGACTTTAATGAACGGGATATTTCAGATATTTCCTGCTGTCTTGACTCAGACCGTTTACTTCCGGTCATTAACTGTAGATAGTCAATGATAACTAAGCCAAGATTTTTCTCTAGTTTTAGCTTTCGGCATTTGGACCTAAGCTCGCTTACAGAAATAGCGGATGTATCATCTATAACTAGATCGGAATTACCGATAATCCTAGCACTTTCCATTAAGCTGGCCCACTCATCTGCAGACAAATTACCTGTCCTAATATTTTGGGAGTCTACCCTGGAATTCATAGCCAACAAACGCTTTACCAATTGATCCTGTGACATTTCCAAGCTAAAAATAGCCGTTGTAATATTTGAACGCAGAGCCACATATTCGGCAATATTTAAAGCAAAAGCTGTCTTACCCATGGAGGGTCTGGCCGCTATTAAGATTAAATCAGAAGGCTGCAGTCCTGCTGTTTTATAATCCAAGTCATAAAAACCTGTAGCAATACCGGTAACACTTCCCTGATTCTTAGAGGCTGCTTCAATACTATCTATGGAACGCAGTACAACATCTTTAATATCGGTAAATTCCTTTGTTCCCCGATTTTGAACAATGTCAAATACTTGTTTTTCTGTTTTTTCAAGAATAACATCCAGTTTTTCTTTATCAAGATAGCAGTCATTTGCAGTTTCTTCCGCAACCTTAATAAGCCTTCTAAGAACTGCCTTTTCTTTGACAATCTGTGCATAATACTTTACATTAGCGGAGGTGGGAACCGTGGATACTAAATCTCTAATATACTCCAAACTGCTTAACTGTGGCGGAACATCCATTTCCTTTAACCTGTTTTGTAAAGTAATCAAATCTACCGGTTTTCCTTCATTAAATAATTCCAGCATGGTGTCAAACAGTATGCCAAGCTGTGGGTCATAAAAATCGCTGCTGCTAATTATTTCTGAGGCTAAGGTAATGGCCTCTTTGTCCATAATCATGGAGCCGATGACCGACTGCTCAGCCTCCATACTATGGGGAAGTATCTTTTTTATAAAAGCTTCATCCATTGGTAATCCCCCTTAGTTAAGTTACACTGCTTCGACTACAACCTTAATACTTGCAGTAACCTTTGGATGTAATTTTACTCCTACAGTAAATGTTCCCGCACTTTTAATAGGTTCAGAAAGTTGGATTTTCTTCCTGTCCAAATTAAAGCCTGCCTGCTCATTTAAGGCATTTGCAATCTCCTTTGTGGAAATTGACCCGAAAGTTTTTCCACCCTCACCGGCCTTTAAGGTTAAATTAACTTTAACTGCCTCTAGTTGACTTGCCAATTGTCTGGCTTCCTCTAACAACTCTTTCTGCCTTTTTTCCTCGGCCTGCTTTTGTAACTTTAAGTCATGAAGATTTTGCTTTGTTGCTTCTATACCAAGCTTCTTTGGTAAAATAAAATTTCTTGCATAACCGTCACTAACTTTAACAACATCACCTTTTTTTCCTAGGTTCTTAACATCTTCAATTAAAATAACTTCCATTTAACTAACTCCTCTCAATAATCTATAATCAAATTTCGCCCTCTTTCACCATGGTGTCAAGGACTTCCTTAAGCATAATTATTGCCTCTTCTATAGTGCAATTTTCCAACTGACTGCCTGCAACACTAAGATGGCCGCCACCGCCTAATTTTTCCATAATAACTTGGACGTTGACTTCGTCTATGGATCTGGCACTGATATATATTTTGTTGTTGAATTCTGTAAAAACAAAAGAGGCTTTCATATTAGCAATATTTAAAAGGTCATTGGCCACCTGGGCCCCTAAGACCGTCGGGCTGTCCACATCTGCACCGGCACAAACCGCTATGGCATAGTAATCAAGATAAACCTCTGTGCTGCTGATGGCATCTGCCTTAATCTTAAATTCAAGGAAATCACTCCTAAATATTTTGCGAAGCCTGGTTACGTCTGCTCCGTTTCTTCTAAGATATGCGGCAGCTTCAAAGGTTCTTACTCCGGCTTTTGTTAAGAAATTATTAGTATCAATCATTATACCGGCATAAAGGGCATCAGCCTCTACCGACCGTAATTTTAAATTGCCGCCGATATATTGTAGTATCTCAGCAATCATTTCACAGGTTGAAGAAGCATAAGGCTCTATATAGGACAAAGCGGCATTATCAATAGCTTCATCAGTCTGCCTATGGTGGTCAAATATAATAATAGTTCTGGCATAATGAAGCAGTTCCTTACATTCCAATAAACTGGGACGGTTAACATCCACAATTACAAGTAATGTATTGGCATCTACAACTTCTTTTGCCTGCTCATTTTGTATAAATAAATCATCCTCATAATCAGGATTATCTATAAAACGATTAATCATAGGCCTTAGGGCAGTTGTTATCTCGTTAATTACTATATGGACTTTTTTATTAAATGTCTTTCCAATCCTATAAACGCCAATGGCTGCACCAAAGGAATCCACATCCCCAATAGCATGTCCCATAACAACTATCTTATCCTTGCCCTCTACAAACTCACGGAATGCATGGGCTTTAACCCTGGCTTTAACTCTGGTGGTTTTCTCAACCTGAATACTCTTGCCCCCATAGTAGGAAATCTTATCCCCATCTTTAATAATAGCCTGGTCGCCCCCTCTGCCTAGGGCAAGATCAATGGCAGCTCTGGCATATTCATATCCTGTAATATAGCTGTCAGCATTTACTCCAAGTCCTATACTTATAGTAACGGACATCTCATTGCCTATATTTACATTTCTGACTTCTTCTAGAATGGAGAATTTTGTATTCTGTAAAACAGATAAGTATTTTTGCTTAAATACAAAAATAAACTTATCCTTTTCCAACTTCTTTATAACTGCATCTATGTTCTGCATATATTTATTTATTTTTCTATCTACCAAAGCAGTAAGTAAGGAGCGTCTTACTTCATCGATACTGTCTAGGGCTTCATCATAATTATCAATATATAATAATCCTACAACCAATCTTTGCTCTTTATTTTCTTTCTTCAGAGCAATAATCTCTGTCTCATCAAACAAATACATGGCAATTAGAGCATTATTTGTATCCCAAGCCTTTTCAGGTTCGGAAAAATTCCAGTTAACATCTTCGTCAAAACTGGGAGCTATAACTTTACGAAGCACAACCCTATAACTTCGATTATTTAAATTTATATCTAAAATTTCATCTTTTTCTGCTTTAGGGAGAATATCCTCTGTTATCTCAGGGATTATGTTTGAGATAAAACGATTAATAGCCTTCTTCCCCTCAAGCAAGTCCATAAATTCATTATTACCCCATTGAAGTCTTCCATCAATATCAAGTAGGGCATAAGGAACTGCCATTTCTTTTAAGAGGCGTTTTTGCACCTGTGCAAAATCCATGGCATAGCGGACAAGCTCAGTATTAATCTGATGGCGCTTAAAATAAAATACTGAAAGAGCCAATAAAAAATAAACTAATATAAAGGCAGACATAACATAACCGGCATTTTTGTCAATGGCATATATACTTATGTTCATAAATAACAAAATCACGGTTAGATAAATCGGCCATAACAGGTAACCTTTTAATGAACTATTTAGTCTTAATTTCTTACCCATATATTTATACTCCTTTTTGAATAAAGAGCTCTTATTATAACTTATTAGTCTATATATTATAGCATTTATTGTCCGCTATTTAAAGATTAATTTAAAATAATGTAAAAAGGCCACTGCCACTAATGACAATAGCCTTTATATCTTTATAAATATCTGTTTTATTATCTAAGCACTTCTACGGCTTTCTGCTCAATAGCCAGTCCCTTAGTATATCTTTTCATAAACTGCTCGAAACCTTCTACATCATTTTTATCAGGCTTTATGGTAATACCTAAATCATCCGCAAATACTTTGTTAGCCAGGTAGCTATCCAATGTTTCATCTTTTTTCTTATACAGCATATAAGCTGCCAGCAGAGCTATTCCCCAAGCTCCACCTTCTCCGGCAGTTTCCATAACTGTAACCGGTGAATTCATAGCTGCTGCCAATATTCTTTGGCCTACACCCTTAGTTTTAAATAAACCTCCGTGGCCCAGTACCCTGTCCACTTTAACTTGTTCTTCTTTATATAGAATATCCATACCGGTCTTTAAAGCTCCCAAGGCCGTAAACAGATGAACTCTCATAAAATTAGCTAAATTAAAATTAGAATCAGGCATCCTTACAAACAAGGGTCTTCCTTCTGATAAATGAGTAATATGTTCCCCTGCATAATAACCATAGGAAAGTAGACCTCCGCAGTCTATATCCCCTTCAAGGGCCTTATTATACAAGACCGAATACAGTTTAGATATATCCGGCTTAATTTCCATTGACTCTAAAAATTCACCAAATAAAGAAACCCAGGCATCTAAATCCGTGGTACAGTTGTTGCTATGGGCCATGGCAACAGGGTCTCCTGCCGGTGTCATAACAAGATCTATTTCCTTATGTACCTTGGAAAGCTCATCCTCTAGCACCACCATGGCAAAGACACTGGTTCCGGCTGATACATTACAGGTTCTTTTAGCCACACAATTAGTTGCAGTCATTCCGGTTCCCGCATCTCCTTCAGGGGGACAAAGGGGGATTCCTGCTTTTAAATTACCTGTAGGGTCTAGAAGTCTGGCACCTTCCTCTGTTAATCTTCCTGCCTCCTTACCCGCAACCAAAACTTTAGGTAAAATTTCTTTTAACTTCCAAGGGAGATTTTCTTGGGCAAGCAGCTCATCAAACTGTGTAAGCATTTTTTCATTAAAATCTTTGGTTTGCAAATTTATAGGAAACATTCCGGAGGCATCACCGATACCTAGAACCTTACATCCGGTCATTTTCCAGTGTATATAACCTGATAGGGTAACCAGATAATCTATATCAGAGACATGTTCTTCTCCATTTAGAATTGCCTGATACAGATGAGCAACACTCCACCTTTGGGGAATATTATACTGAAAAAGTTCAGTTAATTTATCGGAGGCTTGCCCGGTTATGGTGTTTCTCCAAGTACGAAAAGGAGCCAGTAACTTACCCTCTTTATTAAAAGCCATATAGCCGTGCATCATGGCACTAAAGCCCATGGCACCGACAGTAGTTATATCAAGGCCGTACCGGCTTTTTACTTGATTTGCCATATCACGGTAGCTTCCTTGCAATCCTTTCCAGATATCCTCTAAATCATATGTCCATACATTGTCAATATATTTATTCTCCCAATCGTAATTACCTATGGCGATTGGTTTATGATTTTCATCTACCAATACAGTTTTTATCCTTGTTGAACCAAGTTCTATTCCTAAAATAGTCCGCCCATCTTTAATAGCTTCTTTTCTTGCATTTATTACATTAATATCAGCCATGCATATTCACTCCATTCACACTTATTTCCCTGCCTACAATATAGAGTAGATCTTTTATTATGTATTTAAAACCCATCTTTCGATGGCATGTGCTACTCCGTCCTCATCATTACTATCAGTCACCCCGTCGGCAACTTTAATAATTTCAGGAGCCGCATTAGCCATGGCAATACCTAAGCCGGCTGTTTCAATCATGGTAATATCATTATCGCTATCACCTAAGGCCATTACTTGATTTATATTTAAATTTAGATATTTGGCCAATGCTTTTAAGCCATTCCCTTTATTGCCTCCCTTTCGGTTTAGTTCCAGGTTTCTATCAAGAGAACTGCTTACTTCAACAAAAGGCAAGCTCTCCAAGTCCGCCCTTGCCCTCATGCGTTCATTCATATCAGCAAAGAGGAGTACGATTAATGTCGTTTTATTTTACTGCAAAATTTACATTTGGAACGTGCCAATTACAATTATAATTGTCATATAGGGGTTTGTCAACAGCAAATTTTATCTTACATTTGGACTTTTTGTATAATTACTTAATGTAAATACTCGTTTTTTTATTTATATCGCTAGGTAAAACCAGTGTTTTTAGCTGTTGACAATTGCAAAAACAAAATATATAATGAAATTACCATTTGGAACGTTTTATTTTGCTTTTATTTTACAATGTTATATTAAAAAGGGGGGTTGTGGTATGGCAGTAACAATCTTAGATGTAGCAAGAGAGGCTGGGGTATCAAAAAGTACCGTATCCTTAGTTATCAATAATTCCGATAGAGTAAAACCGGAAACACAATATAAGGTACGGGAAGCCATTAAAAAACTTGGATACACTCCCAATATTGCTGCTAGAGAATTAACTACCAACCGCACTCATACTCTGGGATTAATATTTTTAACATCTAACATTAATCAAAAACCTTATGCATTTACTTCAATATGTGAGACCCTGCTCTATGATACCAGTAACGGAATTTATGCCGGACTTGCAGATAGCCAATACTCTCTTTTGGTAGAGCGTTTCTCAGTTACCGAAAATTCAATGCCCGAACTAATTAAAAATCGACGTCTTGATGGTGTGTTTTTAATTGGTGGACTGTTTACCAATCACTTCATAGAAACACTTCAAAAGATGAAAATTCCTTTTGTGATAATCGGTCGTCAATATGAAGGTTTTGATTCCATTTCAGTAGATACGGAAGAGGTAGGCTATATGGGTGCAAAATATTTGCTGGAACAAGGCCATAAGAAAATTGCCTTCATTAACGGTCCGATCACTAGCAGTAACTCTCTAAAAAAGGTAGACGGTATACAAAGGGCTCTGAGGGATTTAGATGCCGATCCTAAGTCGGTGGAGATTATTTACAGTGATAGTTATTCCGGATTAAGCGGATATAATGCTTTACAAGCATTATGGGAGCAAGGCCTTCGTCCTGACGCAGTCTTTGGCGGCAGCGACGGTCTTACATCAGGGGCTTCCCGCTTTCTATATGAGCGGGCTCTTAGGATTCCGGATGATATTTCTGTTCTCGGTTATGAGGATTCTATATTGGCCGAATATGCAACACCGGCACTTACAGTAATTGATGCTCATAAAGAAGATTTGGGCAAGGAAGCCAGTTTTGTACTTATTAATCGTATTAAGAAACCCAGAGCAAAAGCAGTAAGTCTTACCATAAAGCCATCCCTAATTATCAGAGATTCTGTCAGAAGCAGATGAAATTATACGGGATTAAAACAATTTTCCTTATAGGGGAGATTGTTTTAGCAGAAAATTTGGAACGTTCCAACCTATGACAATAATTTAACGAAAGGAAATTGACTATGATTCAAAAAAATTACAGCTATGATGTTGCAGTTATTGGAGGAGGTCCTTCCGGCCTAGCTGCTGCTCTGGCCGCAGCTAGGCACGGTTCAAAAGTAGTTATTATAGAACGCAATGATTATTTAGGAGGAAATGCTGTTACCGGGTTACCTTTCTTAGGCTTTCTAGACAAACATGGTCGTCAAGTAACTGGAGGTATCGCCCAAGAAATGATTGATACCTTATCAGAAATGGGTATGAGTCCGGGACATAATCGTTGCCCCCTACACAACTCTGTTACAATCTTCCACCCTGATATGTTTAAGATTGTAGCCATGGAAAAATGCGAACAGGAAGGTATTCACGTTCTTCTTCATTGCGAATTAGTGGACGTAACCGTTACCGATAAACGTATTACAAATGTAACCGTCATGGGTAAGGGAATTCGTATCAATATTGAAGCAAATGTATTTATTGACGGAACAGGTGATGGGGATTTAGCATACCTTGCCGGCTGTAGCTATGAAAAAGGACAAGAAGATTCAGGAGTTATGCAGCCTCCTACCCTAATGTTTTCTTTAAATGGTTTTGATGAAGAAAAGTTTTTTAAATATTTAGATGAACACCCAGAAGATTTACAACCCGCCGAATCTATGCAGGTTTCACAAGGATATGATACTACATATTTTAGAAGCCATAAAAGTTATGTGTTTCTAGGGCTAAGAAACCTTTTATCCCGCCTAAGAGCCGAAGGCAAAAATCCTCTTACCAGAGATACCTTAATTTATATTAACTCTGTTAATCCGGGACAAATTTATGTTAATACAACCAGAATTCACAATTTTGACGGAACCGATCCCGAAGAAATTACCCGTGGAACCAAAGAAAGTATGAAACAAATCATGCAAATTATAAAACTTCTAAATGAAGAGGTTCCCGGATTTGAAAATTGCTATATTTCATCTATTATTCCGACCCTGGGTGTCCGTGAAACTCGCCGCTTCTTAGGTAAAAAACGTCTTACCAAAGATGACGTAGAGAATTTACGTATCCCTGCCGACACCATTGCCTTAGGTTCATATAAAGTTGATATTCACAGTGGATTAAATGATACTACCATACTTACTGATTTAGAAGGCCCTTATGGTATTCCTCTTGGCTGCCTTATTAGCAGTGAAGTAGATTCTCTGCTTTTTAGCGGCCGTCATATTTCCATGGATGCATATGCTCTCGGAAGTGTGCGGGTTATGCCCACATGTATGGCAATCGGTGAAGCCGCCGGTGTATGTGCAGCTTTAGCAGTAAAGCGGGGTATATCACCTGCCCAGGTACCTGATCAAGATGTGGTGGAACTTTTAAAAGAAGATAATGCAATACTCTCTATATAAAATAAATTAAGATACGAAAGGAAGGCTTGCTATGAGTAATATACCTAAAACTATGAAGGCATTAGTAGCATACTCTAAAGATGATTACCGTTTGGAACTTGACTACCCCACTCCCCAATGTGGTCCCGATGATATTATTATTAAAACCGAGGCCTGTGGCGTTTGTGCCGGTGATGTAAAATGTAGCCATGGAGCAGCAATGTTCTGGGGAGATGAACTTCAACCCTCTTGGGTAAAAGCTCCCTTTATCCCGGGCCATGAATTTTTCGGCCGTGTGGCAGAAGTGGGGGAGAATGTTAAGGATTATAAAGTAGGGGACCGTATTATTGCAGATCAAATCGTGCCCTGTGGAGAATGTCGTTTTTGTAAAACAGGACATTATTGGATGTGCCAGCCCCACAATATTTTTGGATTCCAAAATGCCAACAACGGGGGTATGGCTGCTCTAAACATGCCGTTGATCGAGCTAGTATTAGCAATGAAGATATTGTAGTAATCTCAGGTACCGGTACCCTAGGACTTGGTATGGTATCCTACGCCCGAATGAAAAATCCCAAAGCCTTAATTGCACTAGATATGATTGATTCCCGTCTTGATAAAGCCTTAGAATTCGGTGCTGATTATGCATGGAATCCTTCAAAAATAGATGTGGTTGAAGAAATAATGAAGATGACAGAGGGTTATGGCTGTGATGTATATATTGAAGCTACCGGACATCCATCCAGTGTAACCCAAGGCCTGTCCATGATTAGAAAATTAGGACGTTTTGTGGAGTTTAGCGTCTTTTCTGAACCTACCACAGTAGATTGGTCTATAATCGGAGACCGCAAAGAGCTTGATGTGTTAGGTGCCCATTTGAGTCCTTATGCATATCCATTTGTTATTGAACATATTGCCAAAGGCACACTGAAAACCGATGGTATTGTAACAAGGATGCTTCCTATTGAAGAATGGGAAAAAGCCTTTGACTTAGCAGGCGGAAAAGAAGGAGATTTAAAGGTAGCAATAAAATTCTAGATTATGTAAAGAGCAAATATCATGGCAAATTGCCATGATATTTGTTCTAAATAAGAAAGGTAATTTCTATGTGGAATCAATCTAAAAATAATATTCTTGTTTTTGGTCATAGGGGTTTAAAAGCTTTTTACCCTGAAAACACCATGATTTCATTTCAAAAAGCACTTGAAGCAGGTGTCGATGGCATTGAACTGGACATTAACATGACAAAAGACGGCCATCTAGTTATTATTCATGATACCAGTGTTGACAGAACCACCAACGGTTCAGGTTTAGTACAAAATCATACATTAAGGGAATTAAAAGAACTAGATGCAGGAAGTCATTTTTCATGGGAATTTAAAAACGAAAAAATTCCAACCTTTGAAGAATTTTTAGATCTGGTTAAATATAAAGATATATTATTAAATGTGGAAATTAAGGATTACAGAGAATCTGTGGTTGATAAAACCATAAGTATGCTTGAAGAATATCATCTTTCTGATAAATATGTTATTACCAGTTTTTGCGCCGATATTACAACTTATGCCCATGAAAAATACAAGGTTAAAACCCAAGGCTTTCCCCAGTGGCTGGTAAAAAACTATAAGGATGATACAAATACACACTACTATTCAGTGGGCATTGCTATGAAGTATTTAACTAAAGAATTATGTGATCAGTATAGCAGCATGAATATAGACCCTTGGTGCTATGCTCCCGATAATGAAGAGCAGGTTTATAAAGCTATAGAATCTGGCATATCCCTGGTTACTGTAAACAATCCTTATCCCGCACTTAAAATTCTAAAAGAAAAAAATCTGCATAGTTAATTATGTAAATGAATTTGCGGCTGTTTTTTAAAAAAGGAGAGATAGTTTGAGTCCATTTGTTACTTTATTACGAATAATATTGTCTATTTTTTGCGGAGGCCTTATTGGTTTGGAAAGGGAAGATAAGCGCCGTCCTGCCGGTTTTAGGACTCATGTACTGGTTTGTCTCGGTTCTTCTATTATAATGATTTTATCGGAACATGTATTTCGTTCTTATAATCATGAATTCGGCACAAGCAGCGATCCTTTACGGCTAGGAGCTCAAGTAATTAGCGGAATAGGTTTTTTAGGTGCCGGTACAATTATGCGATATGGCACTAATATTAAAGGATTAACAACCGCTGCCAGCCTATGGACGGTTGCTGCCATAGGTTTATCTTTAGGAAGCGGTTATTACTTTTTGGGAATATCTTCATCAATTACTGTTTATATTATTCTAGTTGTTTTTAATAAGGTCGAAAAAAAATGGAGAATGAAGAAGCATTCATTTAACACCTATGAAATAAATATAAAGATGAAAAATAATGCTGAAACATTGGGAAAAGTCAATTTAATATTCCATAAGTATAAGGCTAAAATATTGGAGATGAAATTCGAAAGCGAAGAATTAGAACAGTTAAATGATGATGATGATATACCTATTACTTTATTTGTAATCTTTCGAACATTATCGGGTTTAGATCTTAGTGACCTTACACAAGATATTAACCACTTAGACGGGATTATTAGTGTAGAACGTTTTTAATCTTTAATTTAAGAAAGGTTAGGTAAAATATGAGTCCTATAAAAATGATAATATTTGATCTAGATGGTGTCATCTTAGACAGCGAGCCCCTTCATGAAAATGCCAAAAGAAGAATTTTAAAAGAACATGGCATTGATGAAAATTTAGACTTATCCTTTTCCGTGGGACAACCAAATAAACTACTATGGAGCAATATGATTGAACGGTTTGGAATAAATAAATCTGAAGAGGAATTAGAAAGAAGTCAATATAACTATATATTAGAAGAAGTAAAAGAAAAGAAAATCCAAACCAGCAGGGGTCTATTAAGGCTTTTACAATGGCTAAAAAACCAAGGAATAAAAATTGGCCTTGCCTCATCCTCTGACCGCCACTATGTAGATGCCATCCTTAAACATTACAATTTATACGATTATTTTGCATATATAGTTGCCGGTGATGAAGTAGCCAGAAAAAAACCCGAACCGGATGTTTATATAAAGGTATTAGATCAGGCCAAATTAAATCCAGATGAAGCAATAGCCATTGAAGATACCTTTGCTGGAAGCAGGGCAGCCCTTAGTGCAGGTTTAAAATGCATCGGATATCAAAATCCCACATCCGGCAATCAAGATTTATCCCCTTGTTTTGTAAAGATAGACAATCTAAGTCAGATAAATAAAATTATTGCCGGCTACATGGAGGGTCCTAGTTGTTAAAGGGCTAGGACCCTTCCTTTTTTATTCAATTATAATAATATCTATAATTTCATTTATAGGAATTATTTTTTCCCCCTGAAGTACAATTATTTTCTTTAGCTGGTCAATCTTTTTTATATTGCCCCTAACTGTGACATACTTTCCGCCGGTTTTTCTCTCATCAGGTACAAAATATGTAATCTCCACAGGAGGCTGCTTATCTGCTTTACCGGCTACCAATTGCAATTGTTCATCCAGCTTAACAATAGCATCTTCAGAAAGCTGTATTCGCTCATCTACAGGCCTTTCTGTCTCCTTAATTGCTTCTTCATATCCTGTTAGGGCGGCAAAGGGAGAAAATTGTGCCGCTCGGTCAATTATAGGCATCCGAGGATATTTAGTAGATTCATGATGTGGTAGATTGATGATATCATCATAATTTTTCATTCCTATACCTCCCTATGCTTTATGACCACCAATCTGTTCATTTCTTTTCCTTGCCATAGCCCCTTCTTCTAGATTCATACCCTTAAGAATGGCATTTTTACCATAGCGCTTTTTTATACTAAGTATTGCCTTTTGCATCTTCCTTTCCCTGGCCAGTAACTCTTCTTCCTGCTGCCTTTCTTTCTCCAAGGCACAGTAATCTGCAAATAGCTCTAATTGCTCAAAGCTTTCTTCTTTTTCTATGTTTTTTTCATCTACAAGACGGTTAGCTCCGATGGTAATCCTTCTTACTAAGAGATTTTTGTCAACAATACGATCATATAAATCCATAACTGCATCTATAATTAACCGTGTTGATGAAGTCTGCCTATCAAGATTGACAGTTCCATGGGCCTGTTTTGGAATGCGCCTGCCATATCTATCTATAGTTATTTCTCCTTTATATAACTTTGCCCTTTCAGGATTAGTTAGATTCTCAATATCATATCCGATTGTCAACACCATCTGGTCTGTTACCAGACCTTTATCCACAAGATCCAGTACCAATAAGTCTGTCATTTCGCGGACTATCAATTTGGCTTTGTCAAAATCATATGGACTTTGTAGCACTTGACCGGAACTAATACTGTTACTGGCAGGCTTATATGCCTTTATATGCTCTATGGTACATGGCTCAAAGCCCCATGCATGATCTATTAAAAGTTCTGCATTAACTCCAAAAAGTTTGTATAAAAGATCCTCATTATGATAGTCATTTGCCTTTCCAATTGAGCAACGGGCAATATCACCCATGGTATACATACCATGTTCTTCTAACTTTTTAGCATAACCTTTACCTATCCGCCAAAAATCTGTCAATGGACGATGTGTCCACAACTTCTGTCTGTATGACCTTTCATCTAACTCTGCAATTCTTACCCCATTTTCATCTTCCGGAATATGTTTCGCTACAATATCCATTGCAATTTTGCATAGATAAAGATTAGTTCCGATACCTGCCGTAGCCGTTATACCAGTGTTTTTGCGAACATCTTGAATTATCTTCATTGTCAGCTCTTTTGCAGACATTTGATAAGTATTTAAATATGCCGTAACATCTAGAAATACTTCGTCAATGGAATAGACGTGTATGTCCTCCGGGGCTATATATTTTAGGTATATATTATATATCCTGGTGCTGTACTCCATATAATAAGCCATACGGGGAACAGCCGCTATATAATCAATTGCAAGTTCCGGCTTTTCCTTTAGTTCAATAGCGCTGTAGGATGTGCCTGTAAACTTTCGATTTGGCGCATTTAACAGACGCTTAGCATTGGCCTTACGGACTTTTTGCACCACCTCAAATAATCTAGGCCTTCCGGGTATCCCATAGGCTTTTAAAGAAGGAGATACTGCCAAACATATAGTCTTCTCAGTCCTGCTTGCATCTGCTACTACAAGATTGGTAGTAAGTGGATCAAGGCCACGCTCAATACATTCCACGGAAGCATAAAAGGACTTAAGGTCTATTGCAACATATGTTCTGTTTTTGCTTGACATAATCCTCGCCTCCTTTTTTGCCAAATCACTTGATACTTTTATATAAAAAAATAACTACTCTATACTTATATATCATTACTATATCTGTATTTTACTCTAAAACCCCTGATTTTTCAATGTTTGCATACTTTAGACCTTAGTATAAAAAACACCCTATCAACCCCTCTCAAAACTCCCCCTACCTATAAAATCAAATATCAGCTTTTTATTAACCATGAACCTATATCTTATTTTGCAATCAATGCTTTCATAAACAGTACGCATCATGGAGCCTTTTACAGGAGCCAGTAATTTATGTGGGTTCTTATCTATTAAGGTCACATAAAGATCATATCCCCCCTGTTGCACCCACAACTCATTTTTATTATATTTCATAATCTTTACTCCTAAATATGTTGCCAATCGATATTCTTTACCACCATAATATATTACTGCAATGCAACCTTTAAAAGTAACATTGGCAATGGGAATATCTGCTATTGATATCATAATAGCGTTATTAGCTTGATCACCCCAACTGCATTGTGTCCAAAAATAGCTCCTTGGAAATTCTATGCCTCTGTCACCCTCCACATAGCCTAGACCTTGATTAAAGTACATCACCCCTCCATTTATTCTTAATTTACCTGTAACCTTGTGGGATAGGCTAAAAACACTATGACGACATTGCATAAAAGGCATATACTTAAAAGGCCCCATAATATCGTATTTTAAAGGTGTAAACTTGCTAAATTTAAGTGCTCCTTTTACTTCAATTTTCTTAGTAGTAAAATTTACTATAATTCCTTCCTTAGTAAATATATTATTACCTATTCGTATCCCTAACTTTTTTCTTGATACTGCAAAATCTTCAATTGGATACATAATATAGTCAGAAACAGTATTGGTTATTACCTGGATAGAGGCTGACTTTTTTCCTTTTTCATCTATATGAAAGGCAGGTATCAGTGATATAACCTCTGTATCATTTTGATTTCTAAAATACCATCCTTCAAAATAACCCTTCTTTTTATTGATTCCATGAAAATATGACATCTTCTTTACCTCTTTATGGTTTATATTCTTCCTCACACCTAAGTCTGACAATCTTGCCTGGATTTTATTCCATAAAGATACTTAACCATGATATTATCTTAGTAAAGTAAATAGGAATAGGCCCAGATGTTCAGACAGCCTATTCCTATTTGTTATAAGAAATTCTTTAATGTTTTAAGATCTTAGTATATTGTTTGCCACTTTCCCTACTGATATATAATTATCTAAAACTGCTCTCATATCTGTTCCTTCCTCAGCAGCTGTATTTCTTACCCCATCTATTGTTAGCCTAAAATTGCTATTTTCCAGTTCCATTCTTACATACTTGTCTAAATAAAACTGTTCTTTTGCCGGTATACGGTCGTATAAAACTCCTCTAAACTCTGACATGGTACATGATGGGAAATTAATATTCCATATTTCATTACTTTTTATGGGGCGATTTAACAACTCTTTTGTTATAGAAAGTAAGTTAGCCTCCACCACTTCATAATTATCATTCATCTCTTTTGAGAATGCCATGGCAGGTACCCCATGGATTAAGGCCTCCATTGCGGCTCCTACGGTACCTGAATACAAGATATCCAGCCCCACATTATATCCAAAATTAATACCTGAAAAAACAATATCTGGTTTTTCTGGCATTAGATATTTTATCCCAACCTTAACACAGTCTGCAGGGGTTCCACTTACCCCATAAGCATGAACACCGGGTACTGAAATATCGACCTGTTTAATATCTAAAGTACCATGTACCGTAATTCTATGGGACATGGCACTGCACTGTTGATCCGGTGCCACCACCCATACCTCTCCAAGCTTGGCCGCCATTTTTGCCAGGTGACTTATTCCACTGGTAAAAACTCCATCATCATTTACAACTAATATCCTCATAATTCCTCTTTTCTATAGCAAGTATTTTTATCTATACTCCTATTCTATCACAATTACAAGTATTTATAAACAAAGTCTAGCTGAAGCTAAAGAGCTTTAAAATTAATGGAAATACAAGACTATTGACTTAAATTCATTAAAATTTATAATTAGTATAAATTGCGCAATATTATTTTGTGCAAAATTATTTTCCATTTAATTCATTTACATACTTACTTTGCTAAAAGGGGGCCTATCATATGAAATCCATACGACAAAAAATAGCACTTTATGCGTCATTACTTGTGATTCTACCAATCTTACTCACTATTATTGTAAATGTTTTTATTATAGCAAGAAATTACGAGAAAGAATTGGAAGAAAATAATATGATTTTTGTGGATTCTATAGCTAATCATATATCAGATTTTGTTTCAGAAGCCTATTCTCTTACTGAACAAGTGGCTTTAAATATAAATTCTGATCCTAAGAATCAAGAGAAAACTTTAATGAACCTTTATAATAAACATACTTATTTTGAATTACTATATATTCAAGATAGTAAGGGTATGCAGACTGCCAAAACATCCGGTCAACTAAGAAACATCTCTAACCGTTGGTGGTTTGTTAAGGCAAAGGATGAACAAGCACCTTTTGTAAGTAAATCCTACTATTCAATAGCTACCAATATGCCTGTAAGTACAATTGCCATTCCTATATATGATGATAATGAGCAATTTGCCGGTGTTATGGCTGCTGATATAAAGCTTGATGAACTCCAAAAACATATTCAAAAATATAGCGATGACAGTAAATATGCCTTTATTGTAGACGGTGAAGGAGTGGTTATAGCCCATCCAAAAACCGAACAACTATCAGAGTTATATAACTACAAAACAATGAAAAAGACTGTTTTAAAGTTAGATGAAGAGCAAAATGAAGTAACAGAGGAATTGGATATTAAGGTTCCCGAGGCTTTAAAGAATATTGTTGAAAAGGCACTTAAGGGTGAAAATGGTTTTGACACCTATACAGATATCAATGGTGACAAAGTTATCAGCGCTTATCAAACCATTACTCTGCCCGGCAGCTCTGATAATTGGGCTATAATAACAGTACAAAATAAAACTGAGGCCATGGATCTTGTATACGGCATGCAAAAAATAAATGGACTTATGGGTTTAATCTCTATTATTATTTCATTTATAATTATCTTTTTTGCCACAGGTAAAATTTCAGATCCTATAAAGAAGTCTGCAAATTATTTGGCCATAATCGCACAGGGTGATTTTACTATTGATGTGGATAAAACCCTTATGTCAAAAAAAGATGAACTAGGTATAATTGCAAGGGGCATTCAAACAATGAAGGATTCCCTTAAATATTTAACAAGGCAAATAACAGAAGAAGCATTTCAGATTCAGGAAAAGCTTGACCATATTGTAATTGAGATGAACGATTTAACATCTAACCTTGAAGGAGTTGCAGCAACAACAGAAGAACTTTCAGCCAATAGCCAGGAGACAGCCGCAGCAACAGAGGAAATGACATCGACTTCTTCCGAAATCGAAAGAGCAGCCCATACAGTTACAGAAAATTCGGAAAAGGGAGCAATTGCCGCACAAAAAATCAGCCAAAGAGCAGAAACTATAAAAGAAAAAGTAGAATTGTCCATGCAGAAGACTAAGGCACTTCTCCTTGAATCAAAAGAAGAGCTTGAAAAAGCCATTGAGGAGGCAAAAGTTGTGGAACAGATTAATGTACTCTCCGCTTCCATCATGGATATAGCTCAGCAGACTAATCTCTTAGCCCTTAATGCTTCTATTGAAGCAGCCAGAGCCGGAGAAGCAGGTAAAGGCTTTGCAGTTGTTGCTAGAGAAATTAACCATTTGGCAGACCAATCCAAGGCTGCCGTTGGCAAAATTACTGAAATAACAGCCAGTGTAAATAACGCTGTAGCTAACCTATCCGATAATGCCAATAATCTCTTAACCTTTGTATCAAATGATGTGGCCAATGATTATAAGCATATGCAAAATGTAGGTAATAAATATAGTGATGACGCTAAATTTATTGAAGATCTTATTATAGAATTTAGTGCCACCTCCGAGGAATTACTAGCTTCTATTGAAAACATGACAAACACTATAGAAGGGGTGTCAATTGCTGCCAATGAAAGCGCTATCGGAACCTCAGAGATTGCAACTAGGGTATCGGAAGCAAATCTAGAAGCTGATAATATAATGGAGAAGGTCAAAGAGACAAAAAACAGCTCTGATAAACTTAAAGAAGCCAGCTCCATATTTAAGTTTTAAATAATCTAGAGATATCATTAGTAATCCTTAAAAAATAATATTTATGTCATAAAAAATGCCGTACGCTAAGTTTATTAGCTTATGGCATTTTTTAGTATCCTATTACAAGTAACTATATTTAGATTTATATCCCTCCACTTTTAAAATTCTATTTTAAATTCCAGTAAATTGCTTATTAATAAATTGTCCAATTAATGTAAAATAATGGTTGTAAATAAATGTATTTTATGATAGTATTAGTGTATACAAAATATGTAAAATCACGTTTTTCTGTTCTAGTGATAAATTCTTACATGCCAATTAACTTCAATTGCCTCAAATATATGAGAAGGTATAAATAGACATTCTAGCATTGTTTTCTCTTACATTCTATAGAATCCGGAAAGAGTTTGGGCTTAACAATATAACCCTTATATTACAAAGGTTTTAATAAAGAAAAAGGGGTGCCAAAATGACACTACCAAATATAAAAAGGAGGAAAGAAAATGAAAGCAAAAAACCTTATTAATGTATTGGGCAGGAAAATAACACCTATCCTGCTTATCCTAGCAGTAGTTTTTGGCCTGCCTAAAGATGTAATGGCGGCTGAAAATCTCCCTACCACACCTCCATCAGGATATGACAGAGTTCAAAACGGTGTTCCACAGGGTAAAGTCAGTTATATTACTTATCAATCCAAGGCTACAAATAGCCAGAGAAGAGCAAGAATTTATCTGCCTCCCGGATATTCCACAAATCAAAAGTATAGCGTCATGTATTTACTGCACGGCATTGGCGGTAATGAAGATGAATGGTACAATGGGGGTTCACCACACGTTATCCTTGATAATCTTCTTGCAGCCGGAAAAATCGATCCATTTATTCTTGTACTTCCAAACGGTAATGCAAGCGGAGGCGGAGCACAAGATGGATGGGAGAATTTCACCAACGATTTAATTCATAGTCTTATCCCCTATATTGAATCCAATTATTCTGTTAAAACCGATAGCAAGCATCGTGCACTAGCCGGCCTATCTATGGGTGGCGGACAAACCTTCAATATTGGACTTACCAACCTGGATCTCTTCCCATATATCGGAGCATTTTCTGCAGCACCTAACACTTATCCTACTTCCAGGCTATTCCCGGATAACGGAGCTGCTGCCAAAAGTAAGTTGAAATTATTATTTATTTCATGCGGAACCAATGACAATCTTATAAGTTTTGGTGCAGGAGTACATAATTTTTGTGAATCCAGAGGTATCCCTCATCACTATTGGCTCATTCAGGGGGCAGGCCATGATTGGAATGTATGGAAGCAAAGTTTTTGGAATTTTGCGCAGATGGCCTGTGCAGCCGGATTTACTGACAATGAATCCCAAGATCCACCAAAACCTATATCAGCCTTTGAAAAAATTGAAGCTGAAAATTACAGCAGCCAGTCCGGAGTAGAAACTGAAACCTGCCAAGACACAGGAGGCGGCATGAATGTGGGATTTATTGAAAATGGGGATTATCTTGTTTATAAAAATGTTGATTTCGGTACCGGTGCTGCCAGTTTTAAAGCCAGAGTGGCCAGTGAAACAAACGGAGGAAAGATTGAGATTAGGTTAGGAAGTCCTACAGGTACTCTCCTAGGGACTTGTTCGGTTCCCGGAACCGGAGGATGGCAGATATGGACCGACGTACAATGTAGTATTAATAATGTAAGCGGAACACATGACTTATATTTGGTGTTTACAGGAGGAAGCGATTATTTATTTAATATAAACTACTTTTCATTTAGTAAAGAATCGCAAATACTCTTAGGAGATTTGAACGGAGACGGAGCCATTGATGGATTAGACTATGCTTTAATGAAAATGTATCTCCTGGGCTCTATAGATAAATTTCCGGTGGACAATGATATTAAGTCGGGAGATCTTAATAATGACAATGTTGTAGATGCCCTTGATTTTTCCCTTCTAAGGCAGTACTTGTTGAATTTATAATTAAAAAGATATATTTATATACTTTAATATGAAGATTAACTCAGATTGAACGTAAGCACTCTACTATAGAGTGCTTACCTTTACTCTACTTCTTCTACTAATACATCTTCTGGTTTTTTACCACTTAAGCTGTTCTTAAGACAATAACCATATATTACGAAAAGATAGTCTGTTATTTATCAAATTACTGATTAGAATTTTAGAATAGGGGGTCCTAGTTTTGAAAAAGCAAATACTTTCATTCTTATTAATCACCATGTTACTGGCTATTTTTGTACTAAAGCCACCGGTAAGCAATAAAACCGCCGTGGCAGATTCTATTAGGGATTATACCATTACCGCAGATCCAAATGATGATTGGCTCCATGTGGAGGGTACAAACATAGTTGATAAGTATGGTAACAAGGTTTGGCTTACCGGCGCTAATTGGTTTGGCTTTAACTGCCGGGAAAGAATGTTCCTTGATTCATATTCCTGCGATATTATAGCTTGTATTGAAACAGTTGCAGATAAGGGAATTAATGTGGTTCGAGTTCCCATTGCTACCGATTTGCTTTACGCATGGAGTAAGGGTGAATATCCTCCCTCCACAGATACCAGCTATAACAATCCTAACTTGGCCGGTTTAAATAGCTTTGAATTATTTAATCTTATGCTGGAGAATTTCAAAAGGGTTGGAATTAAAGTTATTCTAGATGTACATAGTGCTGAAACTGATAATATGGGGCATAATGCTCCCCTTTGGGTAAAAGGTGAGATCACAGAAGAAATATTTAAAGCAGCCTGGGTTTGGGTAGCCGATTATTATAAAAATGATGATACAATTATTGGCTTTGATCTTAAAAATGAACCCCACACCAATACCGGTGACCTAAAGATTAAGTCACAAAGTGCTATCTGGGACGATTCTAATCTTCCAAACAATTGGAAAAGAGTTGCAGAGGAAACTGCCCTTATGATATTAGATGTACATCCCAATGCCTTAATCTTTGTAGAGGGTGTTGAAATCTACCCCAAAGATGGTATCTGGGATGATGAGACCATTAATATGAGTCCATGGTTGGGTAACAATGATTATTACGGTAACTGGTGGGGAGGCAATTTAAGAGGTGTAAAGGATTACCCCATAGATTTAGGAAAACATCAAAAACAACTGGTCTATTCTCCTCACGACTATGGCCCAATCGTATTTGAACAAGAATGGTTTAAAGGTGAGTTTATTACCGCTGATGATAAAAGAGCCAAGGAAATACTTTATGAGAAATGTTGGCGAGACAACTGGGCCTATATTATGGAAGAAGGTATAGGTCCCCTCTTCTTAGGTGAGTGGGGCGGTTTGACAGAAGGAAATCATGTTCTTTTAGACTTAAACAAGAAATATTTAAGATCTATTAGAGATTATATCCTAGAAAATAAATATCAATTACATCATACATTCTGGTGTATTAACAATGACTCTGCAGATACCGGAGGGCTTTTGACCAGGGATGAAGGTACTCCATTCCCCGGAAGTAGAGATTATAAATGGAACGATAATAAATATGATAATTATCTCTACCCTACCCTCTGGAAGACTGAAGATGGGAAGTTTATAGGACTTGATCATAAGGTGCCCCTAGGTAGAAATGGTGTGTCCTTAAATGAATATTACAACTCTCCATCTACACCTACTCCGTCCCCTTTCGTCACTCCCAGTCCAACCCCTAGCTTAACTCCTAGTCCAACACCTTCAGCTACCCCAAGTCCCACTCCTTCGGTTACTCCAAGGCCAACTCCTAGCTTAACTCCTACTCCAACACCTACGGCTACTCCAAGTCCCACTCCACTGAAACTAAAAACAGAAGTTAATGCTTGGAATAGTGGATATACTATGACTATCTATATAACTAATACATCATCCGTAGATATAAAAGACTGGACCCTAGTACTATCTGATGCTGATTTTACCATTGAAAGCATCTGGAATGCCTCACTTACACAAGAAGGAAACAGGCTTATAATTACCCCTTTGAACTGGAATAGTAGCATAGCTGCCGGTGATACCATAAGCTTTGGCTTCCAAGGCAGCGGATCTGTTAATTCCGATTTTGAATATTATATAGTCAATTAAAAACAAGGGATAGGTCCACCAGCCTATCCCACTTTTTATTAGTACAATCCTTTATAATAAGAATCTTATCATTATTCTAATACTGATAACCATAACTTTTCAGATTCTATAACCAAATCAGATATGAATTTTATAAAGGCTTCATAATCCATAGTTGTATGTGCAATATCTAACACATCATAGTATTTTGCCCTGTCTTTATTTTTTATAATAATTGGCGTATATCCATTCTTCATTAATTCAAAATTTAATAGAAGTCTTGCAGTCCTTCCATTACCGTCAATAAAAGGATGGATTTTTACAAATTCACCATGTAATAGTGTTGCCCTTACAACCGGATGATAGTCCCTCCAATAATTTTTATATTCTTCAATAAGCTTTTGCATTAAATAAGATACTTCATAATGCTTGGGGGGGATATGTTTTGCACCACTTATAACAACATTCACATCTCTATATTTCCCGGCATTTTTATTATCAATTTCCTTTAGTACTAAAGAATGAATGTTTCTTATATTCCATTCAGAAAGAGTTTCCTTCTTGGAGATTAAATCCTCTACAAACAAAATTGCATCACGATGATTGATAATTTCTAGATGTTCAACCAAACTTTTCCCACCAACAGTAATACCTTCAAGCACAACTTTTGTTTCTGACATTGTCAAAGTGTTGCCTTCAATTGCATTGCTATTATAAGTCCATTCTACAATAAGCTTTTCATGAAGTGAGTCAGCAAGTTCTTTTGAAAATGGCCTATAATTATCTATTCTATCTTTAAGAGAATCAATATAAGTAAAATCATATTCTAAACCAAAATATTTTTTATTAATAAACTCTCTTGCATCAATTGGCTTAGTAGCATGAGAAGGTATTAGCCAATTTCGACCAACCTTTACTGCTCCTTCAATTCGCCCTTCTCGGCATAACAATCGTATCCTACTATCACTTATTTTCCATCTTTCACTTGCTTCTTTTATGCTTATATATTTCACTGGCACCACCTCATCTATATATTATTCCTATATCGGAATAATGTCAATGTTGTTTTATATTAATCTAAAATAAGTTTAAATAAACATCATTTAAATTTTTCCAAATACGCTCTGGTAATATTTTACTATTTATAGTATAATTTAGGCAATAACAGGGTTTTTACTCTTATTATGTAGAATATTCCATATTTGAACTAATCTTATGCCTTATATATCACTGAGCTTTTTACTATATCTTTAGTGTAATTATTAGGCATAGATTAAATAATAAAATGGAGGGTGTATATTATGAAAATGAAGAAAAAGAGTATTTTATCATTACTACTGCTGCTAGTAATGGTCTGCACTTATGCTGCTGTGCCTAACCGGTCTATGGCATATGCAAATTCCAAGGAACAAGCAGTGCAAAGTGAGCCATCAAATGAGGAAGTAGTTTTATTTGAAGGCTCAGCTACTTCATCTGATTGGGGTCAAGCAGTAACCTTATATTCCGGTTCGGACTTTTCTAAAGGTGATTTAACACCGCAAGCACAGATTGCAGTTACATATGAAGGGTTAAAAGCACCGGTACTGTCTTTACAAAGTTGGACACATAATGATATTTGGCAAAATGTTTTTCCCAGCTATACCAGTGACGGAGTTGCTTATTTTAGTGTGCCCGATATGATCAGTGCATATGAGATGGCATATGGAGAAGGGTATTCATCTCATTTTCAGGATTTAGATGCTATCTATGTATCAGATGCCGGAGCCGACCTTGTAGTGACTAAAGTTACAATTACTCGAAAGACAATAGAGTCAAATTATTATAATCAAGGTGATATAACCAAGGTTACCATAAAAGCCTTTGCCCAAAACACTACCAATGATTGGACCTGGATGAGCATGGACAATATGGTAAACCTAGTCTATCAGACAAATACAGTACTTAATGCAACAAATACAAGCAATGTATTTTCAAAGGTCAATAGCTCTGCTAACTTTGGTTTACAAGTAAGTGATGACAAACTTATAGCCGGAGAAGGAAGCAGATTAAAATTCCATATCGGAACTGTTATCGTAAAAGCAGAGGGTTATGATGACCTTGTGATTGATCTTAATAAAGAATATAACGAATCCTATCTGGCAGAGACTGTTTCATGGGGACTTACAGGCAATAACACTATGATTATCCTAAATAATTACCTGCCCACTGATGAAGCTGAAAAAACTGATTATATTCATAATATTACTGAAGTAATATGTGATATTACCTTAACTGATTATGAATTTATTCCTGCAGAAGTAGAAGGACCGGAATTTCCCGATGACTATACCTATCCCACAACCATGAGAGATATATCTGCTATGGAATTAGTTAAAGAATTGAAGGTTGGCTGGAATTTAGGTAATTCCTTAGAAGCAAACGGTGGAGAAACAAATTGGGGTAATCCGGTTACTAAAAGAAAAATGATCGATGCCATAAAATCTGCTGGATTTAGTACACTTCGTATACCGGTTAGATGGGACGAACATTATATTGATGATAACTATACCATCGATCCGGAGTATTTGAAACGTGTCGAAACTGTAGTAAACTATGCCCTTATTAATGATATGTACGCAATTATAAATATTCATCATAATCAATTACAGACCCAGGCAAACGAAAAAAGTAAAGAAAAAGTACTGGCGGAGTTAGAAGCTGTATGGACACAGATTGCTAATTATTTTAAAGATTATGGTGATAAACTGATATTTGAAGTTCTTAATGAGCCAAGAAACGGTGATGATTGGGTCGGCAATACAAGCTTATATGAAATTGTAAATGAATATAATGCCAAGGCTCTTTCTGCCATCCGCAAAACCGGAGGAAACAATGAAAAGAGATTAGTTATGCTACCTACCTATGCGGCATCGGCAGACTATAGCAAAATCATCGCCATGAAAGTACCGGATGATGAACATGTTGCAGTATCTCTTCATGCTTATACCCCATATGATTTTGCCTTAAATACTGCAGCCGGATCCCAGACCACATTTGGTGAAAATGATAAGAAAATTCTTGATAAACTGTTTAAGTTAATATATGAAACCTTTGTAGAAAAAGGAATTCCTGTAGTACTGGGAGAATTTGCAGCTACCAATAAAGATAATCTAGAAGACAGAGTAGAATATGCATATTATTATGCACAGGCTGCAGCACATTATGAAATCCCCATATGCTGGTGGGATAACGGAGTCTTTGATACAATCGGAGAATCACTGGGAATATTCAATAGGCGAACTCTAACTTTTGTTTATCCTGAAATTTTACAAGCCCTAATGGAAGGTTGGTCCAGTGAAAAAGAAATTACTGACCTAGACCCTGATGTTTTATTTAGTGGTACAGGAACTTCCTCCAATTGGGGGCAGGCTGTTGCTCTTCAACTGGGACTGGATTTTGTATTTGAAGATTTTATAGAGGGTCTTATAATAGCAGCTGAGTACCAAAGCGAAAATCCCCCAGAGTTAATTCTTCAAGGACAAACTGAAGGGGTATATTGGGTTAAGATAAATCCTAATAAGATAGAAACAAAGGATACAACAAATATTGCCTATTTTACCTTATCAGATATGGTAGAAGCATATAAGAATGCTCTTGCTGATTATGATAGCTATGATACTATATTTCCTACCCTTGCCTCCATTTATATTGGAGATACCGGTGTTGACCTAACAGTGACAAAGGTTTATAAAACATATATAAATAACTTCACATTACCATCTGTGGAGCTTTCTACAAATAATTACTATAACACCGTCAGTCAGACTTATACTATTAGCTCAGAACAAGGAGATATTGATTTATCTAAGCTTAAAATTGTATACTCCGCAAAAGGAATGAGTACAGCAAAACATAATGTATGGTGTTGTTATGCCGACTTAATTGAGGACAATCCCTTCAGATATAGTCAAATAACAGACTCAATTAATTGCCATATAGATAATGCTAAATTAACCATAACTTTTGATGATAGTATTATATGTCCGGAGAATACAGGGAAAGTAACCTTAATAATACAGTTTGCTAAGTCAGATTGGTCATATTATGACACTCTTTCCGACCCTTCTCTTGAGATTTATTATAACGGAACACTTGTTAAGTAATAGTAAGTGGTAAAATAAAAACAGAAAAGCCAACTTAATCAGGCTTTTCTGTTTTTATTTATAAATATATATAATTTAAAGAATGACAGCAGTATAAATCTACAATTTATAATCTATATTTTAATAACCGCTAATTTGTAATTCCTTGGATTGGCGATTTTTATTGTTAATAAAATATATAATAACTTAGAAGTGGATTTTAGTATATAAAACAAGTATAATATCAGATACAGTGACAACTAGGATTAAAATGAAACTTATAATTAGAAGGACTTAGGTGATTAAATGATAGTTTCAAGACAAGAGATGCAACGATTACTAAAAATTGAACGGGAATATAAAAATGCTCTTATTTACATAGAAGAAATTTCAAAAAACTATAATGATACCAGTAACCAATTGAAATCTAAACAGGAGGAACTGCTAAATTTATACTCCCAGATTACTTATTATAAAAATGAAATTGCAAAATATAATGAAATTACTGTTGAAGTTGAGGAATATGTCCGTGAAAGAGAAGATGAGATATCTAGACTTAACAGTAAAGCAAGTCATTATGAAGTAAAGTTAAATAATTTAATTAAGGAAAATGAAGACCTTACAAACTTAATAAAAGAATATAAACAAGAAGTTCAGCATCTTGAATTAAGTCTTATGAATAGAGATACTGAAATTGATTCATATAAAGTAGGTTTGAAGGAAAGAGAAGAAAAGATAAATTATATGGCAGAACTTCTTAAAGAATCAGAAGTTATTGTTACTAATAAAGACAATGAAATTAATATACTAAAAGAGAAAATAAATACTCTTGAAAAAGCAAATAAAGAGAAAGAGTCTGATTTACATTCTAAAACAGATTTAATCTCTTCTTTAGAAAATGATTTAGAAAAGACAAGCCAAGCCTTAAAACAGAACAAAAAAGAATTAGAAGATACTGTAACAGATTTAAATAGCACCATAGAAGCTTTAGAAAAAAGCAATAATGAAAATAAACAATTACAAAAGCAGCTTGCCGAAAAAGAACAGCTGTTAAAGGTGGCTAATAATAATTTATTACATAAGGAAAACATAGTAAAAAATCTAAATAAAGAATTGTCTGAAAAAGCAAATAGTTATAATCAATTAAAGAAGATTTTAGATAAGAAGGAAGAACAAATAAAAGGCCTTACAAATAGCCTAAAGAATAATGAAAGTACAATTCAAAATCTTCAAAATAACTTAGCAGAGCAAGATAATATAAGTAAAGAACTGGAGATGAAAATAAAGGAAAAAGATAATTTGATCAAAGAATTTCATGAAGATATAAAAGAAAAAGATCTACATATAGAAAAACTAGGTTCTGATTTAACCAAGCAAGGGTATAAATTTGAAGAGGTATATAACAACTTAGCTACAGCCAAAGAAACTATAGAAACCCTTGAAAAACAGTTAGATGAAGAAAAAACTAAAAATGCAGCCGTTGAATCAAAGCTAGATCATATGAATATTTTAGTAAAGAACCAAAAAGATGAAATTGAAAATATGAGTAGCTTGTTATCTGATAGAAAATCTCAAATCTACCAACTAGAACAAAAGTTAGCTAAGCTAAATAAAGAACAGAAGCTTTATTCCAATCGCATAAAAGAATTAGAACTTAGTTTATCTCAATATTCTTCAATGGAAGAAGAAATCAATGAAAAAAATGAATTCATTGAAACACTAAAAAATACTATATCTAACAAAACAAATGAATTATGGGAACAGGAAAATATTATAGTACAATTACAAGATAATATAGTAACATTATCCTTAAAATTAGATGACTCTACTAATAAAATCAATGAATTGCAGGCAAATAATGATAGCTTAATTACTACCATTGATAAAAAAGAAGAAATCATAAGAACCATTGAAGCAAGATCAGAAAGTGATACAAAAGAAATAAATCAATTGAAAAACCAGTTAAAAGAGAAGCATGCAATTCTTGATGAATATGAAACAAAACTTCTTGAACTAATGATAGAATTAGATGAACTTAGACATAATAAAAATTAAATGTAAGAATCGTATAATTGCATTAAAAACTAAAAGATAAAACAATAATAGTATTCATGTATACAAAGGAGACATTCTATGGGATTTTTGATGAATTTAAGTGGCCCTATTCTATATCTTATTATTTTTGCCGCAAAAACAATTGAGGTATCAATTGCAACCGTTCGCTTAGTGCTAGTTAACAAAGGAGAACGGGTAAAGGGAGCCGTTCTTGGTTTTATAGAAATACTAATTTGGATATCATTAGTAAGCTCTGTGCTTAATAATATTACTGACGATCCCTTTAAAATTATCGCTTACGCTGCCGGATTTTCATTAGGTAATTACCTGGGAGTATCAATAGAATCTAAAGTTGCAATTGGCCTTGCCTCTCTTTATGTGGTAGTAGATTCGGAAGCTGGTAATGTACTGGCAAATCTTCTTAGAGATCACGATTATGGAGTTACCATTATTGATGGAAAAGGCAAGGATGATAGTATAAAAAGTCTTTTATTTATCCAGCTTAAAAGAAAGAAAATTCCGGCTACCATTAAGCTTATAAAAGAACACTACCCTAATGCATATATAAGTGTTAACGACGTTAAATCAACTGTCGGTGGATTTATTAAAAAGTAATATTAAACTTCTATTATCATTCCTATATTTCATAAGCCACAGACTTTATCTTGCAACTTAGGGATAAAATCTGTGGCCTTTTTTTCTAAAGCTTACTATTTAAATATATTATCTTATTTTTGTGTATCTGCATATATTTCCATGGCGTCACGCATAAATAAAGCCAAACCATCACCAAACTTATCAATATTTCTTGTAAATCTCTCATCATCTACATACATTTGCCCTAATCCTTTAAAAGCTTCCGGTGAGTAGTTTCCCATTTTATTTAGAAGCTGATTCCACTCCTTAATTCCTTCTTGTGCTTCTTTAGAAGCAGGTGATAAATGTCGCAGTGAAGCCAGCTTGCAAAATATTTCATTAAATCTTTCTTGATCGGTTAAAGTCATATTTTTAGCTTTTTCATTTGCTTCATCTACGGCTTTATCCCCCCACCTTTTTCTTGCTTCTTCTTCATATGGATTTTTGCTAAAATCAAATCCTTCAAATTTATCTTTAATAGACATTTGTATTTCTCCTTTCCCGTGTTTAATAGTTTTCTCAATAGTCTGAATCATTTTATCCAGCCTGCTTCTTTTTTCTAGAAGCATTTTATGCTGGAGTTTTAGGGCTTCTTGTCTTTCAAATGTTGGACTATCAAGAATTTCTTTGATTTTCTTTAGAGAAAAACCAAGTTCTTTAAAGAACAGAATTTGCTGCAAAGTCTCTAGATTCTTCTCTGAATATATACGATATCCAGCCTCAGTAGTTTTATCTGGGCTAAGTAGTCCAATTTCATCATAATAATGTAGTGTGCGCACACTAATACCTATTAAATCAGCAACTTCCTTAACTTTCATATGGCCTTTCTCCCTTCATCAATAACTATATAGTATCACGTAAGGTGAGAGTCAATACAAAAATATATTAATCAATCCCTATATTAGGATTACTCCACTGATCTAAGCTAACCATCTTTTTAAGATTATTAAAATTACAAGTATTCTTTATGTAATAATACTTTGCTTTATTTTTTCTCACATGCTTTACAAATACCTCATAACCTTCTGCCGGATAAATCTCCATTAATAATAGATCTCCAAATTCTAAGATTACAGGATCTTCATTGGGTATATCATCGGCTGAAGCAAAAACCACCATAGAATCAGTTATAGATTTTATAATAGGATTTATATTAGCCTCTGAGATTAACACCTTTTCTCCACCATATTGACCATGGATTTTCATACCACATTTAACCACGCTGGAGTTTACTTCATTATAAATTATATCGCACTGTCTTTTATACCAGACCCCTCTTACTACTATTCCAATCATGGCAAATAATACAGCAGATCCAATAATAGCCCATATTATTTTAAAGTCAAATTTTTTCCTCCTATATTCTTGAAAACTCCTATTAAGCATAATAATCTCAACCTCTCATTTGTCTAATTGTAAATCCTTTCATCTCATTGTCGTTACAATATATCACATTATTTTCCTTTTGTAAACTAATTATAATACTATAAACAAAAAAAGCGATATGCCTTGGCATATCGCTTTTGATTTTATAGTACTATATTATTCTACTGTGTAAGGCATTAAAGCTATATGTCTTGCACGTTTAACTGCTACTGTTAAAGCTCTCTGATGCTTTGCGCAGTTACCGGTGATTCTTCTAGGAAGAATCTTACCTCTTTCAGAAACATATCTCTTTAATTTATTTACATCTTTATAATCTATACCTGTATGGTTTTTATCAGCACAAAATACGCAGACTTTCCTTCTTCTACGGCTGAAGGTTCTTCTTTTTGCCTGAGAATCGCTTTTGTCATTCTTATTGGCCATGCTGTAACCTCCTTATCCATTTTTCTATATACGATTAATTAAAAGGTAATTCTTCATCAATACCATCAGGAATATTCATAAAACCATCTCCCATAGCTGAGCTAGGTTCAGGTCTGAAATCCCTTTGATAATTATTAGCGGACGCATCCGGGTTGTTTGCTTTGCTTTCAACAAACTCAATTTCTTCTACAACCACATCTGTAGTGTAGATTTTTTGTCCTTCATTATTAGTATAACTACCGGTTTGAATTCGTCCTACAGCTCCCATCTTCATACCCTGTCTAAAATATTTTTCTACAAACTCAGCTTGTTTACCAAAGCAAACACAGCCTATAAAGTCTGCATCCTGGGTATCATTAGCTCTCTTAAACCTACGGTCTACTGCTAATGTGAATCTGGCAACTGCCATTTGATTTTCCCCCTGTGAATATCTCACCATGGGATCCCTTGTTAAACGTCCGATTAAAATTACTTTATTCAATAGTTACTACCTCCCTTTTTAATTCGCCTTAGGTAGTACTCTTAGGCATCCTTTTTGATGCATAAATATCTGATTACTTTTTCCATAATACGAATTCTTTGTTCGATTTCGTTTGGAACAGTAGAATCAGCTTCGAATTGGATGAAATAGTAGTAGCCTTCTTTCATTTTCTGAATCTCATAGGCTAATTTCTTTTTGCCCCAGTCATCCACATTGGTAACTGTGCCACCGAATCTGCTAATTAAGTCTTTTACTTCTTCTAAAGTAGCTACTTTTTCTTCATCTTCGATTTTCGCATTAACAACTAAGGCTAATTCATATTGATTCATAGTTGCCTAGCACCTCCTTCTGGTCTCTGGCCCTTTTTTAAAGAGCAAGGAATATTTGTATAACATATCACAATGATTAATATTAACACAAGTTTTAAAATAAAACAACCTGTTTTTTTTACAATTATAAATAAAATTTATGTGCAATATGTAAAATTTTGTTTACTCGTATAATCTTTTATAATCTTTCAACCTCTTTTGAAGCAAGCTAAGAATATCTTCCGGAACCATATCCTTTGCTAAATCTGTATGTAATATTATGGCAGGCTGGTTTAGACTTAAATTTCTCTTAGCCAGTCTCTTTTTATTCTGAGGCAATTTGGATATAAATTCATCTCGATTTTTTAAGATAACTGCAATGGTTTCAAGGCCATGGAGATGTATAATCTCAAATTCTTTAATGTCTTTATAGGATATGAAACCATATCCTCCTATGGAAGGACAGTCTATTATTCCATCCATAGTTATAATAAATAATATTTTAGTTTTTGTTGCTTGTATAATAGCAGCTAAAAATCCAATAAGAAATATTATAGCTACCAGCAAGCCTACAATTTTATAAAACTTATTTTCCTTCATAAAACCATAAATACAAATAGCTGTTGAGGCCGCAAGCATGAAGAAACTAGCCATTGTCATAGCAAAAGCTCTATGATTGGTCTCTTCAATAATAATATCTCCCATTGGACTTCACCCCTATTATTAAAATAATACAATCTTTTTTATTTTAATCCTTTTATTTGTTTTTTTCAATAGTTTTCCATAAAAATGGATACAATAATTACAATTATCAACCAAATAATTTATACCTTTTAAAGCTGTAGCAGAATTAATTCAAACTGCTCTTTATACAATAAAAGAAGCTAGTTATTAATTCAAATAATAACTAGCTTCTCAAATATCAAATAATTTTTTATTTAATTATTTTTTATTTTGAAATACATTATTATAATTCTTAATACAATAACTGATAATATCCATAGCTTCCTCAGGTCCACCAAACTCATTTACAGCTGTCTCTTTATTCTCCAATTCCTTATAAACACTGAAAAAATGCCGCATCTCACTAAATAAATGAGCAGGTAACTCATTAATATTCTTATACATATTAAAGTTGGGGTCGTTACATGGGATAGCAATAATTTTCTCATCTCTCATTCCGTTATCAATCATGTTCATAACCCCAATGGGATAGCATTTTACCAAGGTTAAAGGCTCAATGGATTCAGAACATAGTACAAGTACATCTAGAGGGTCCAAATCATCCCCATAAGTTCTTGGTATAAATCCATAGTTTGCCGGATAATGGGTAGACGTATATAGGATACGATCGAGAATAATTAAGCCTGTCTCTTTATCCAGTTCATACTTTTTCTTACTTCCTTTTGAAATTTCAACCACAGCCACAAATTCCTTTGGTGTAATCCTGTCAGGGCTGATATCATGCCATATGTTTATCATTTCATACCACCTATACTTTCTCATTTATATTAAGTATCTTAATATAAACTTGATTTTTATGTAGTATTATAACAGAAGTATGAAAAAATACCAAATATAAAAATTATGGATATTATCTCTAACTTTGTCCATAGTAAGCGTTAGGTCCATGTTTTCTTAGAAAATGCTTATCTTGAATATACTTAGGGGCAGGGGACATCTTATTGTTAAGCTGTTCTGTCATTAAATTCATCTTTGCCACCTCTTCCAAAACAACGGCATTATAAACCGCTTCAGCAGCATTCTTACCCCAGGTAAATGGACCATGGTTTTTACACAGAACTCCCGGAACATATAAGGGATTTAAGCCGGAAAATGTCTCCACAATAACTAATCCCGTGTTCTTTTCGTATCCATTATTAACTTCTTCCTCTGTAAGGCTTCTAGTACACGGTATGTCTCCTTTAAAATAATCGGCATGGGTAGTTCCGTAGCAAGGTATGGAACGTCCTGCCTGTGCCCAGGCAGTTGCTACCGGTGAATGGGTATGGACCACACCACCTATTTCCGGGAATGCCAAATATAGTTCCAAATGGGTTGCCGTATCAGAGGAGGGGTTGAAGTTTCCCTCTACTTTATTGCCCTTTAGATCTACAACCACCATATCCTCAGGTTTTAAATCATCATAGGAAACTCCGCTTGGCTTTATAACAAATAATCCTTGCTCCCTATCAATACCACTGACGTTTCCCCAAGTATATGTTACCAATCCTCGTTTGGGAAGCTCCATATTGGCTTCATAAACCTCTTTTTTTAATTGTTCTAACATAGTATACCTCATTTCTGATACTTACATTACTTCTTTCTTAACTTTGTCTAGATAAGGGTCTCAACAGCTGACCTTTCTATGGCAAGACCGGCAGTATATAAGCTCATAAACTGCTCAAATCCCTCCACATCCTTTTTGTCCGGTTCTATAGATAGTCCTTTCATATCTGCAAATACCCGGCTTTCAAGATAGCTATCCAAAGTATCCTCTTCTTTTTTATGAAGCATATAATCAGCTAAAATAGCAATACCCCAGGCTCCACCTTCTCCGGCGGTTTCCATAACAGTTACCGGAGTGTTCATGGCGGCGGCAAGAATCCTTTGTCCGACACCCTCGGTCTTAAAAAATCCTCCATGTCCCAGAACCTTATCTACTACCACCTTTTCTTCCTTAAATAATATATCTAAACCGGTCTTTAATGCTCCAAGTGCAGTATACAGATGGACCCTCATAAAGTTTGCCAAGTTAAATTTAGCATCAGGCTTTCTTACAAATAAGGGCCTTCCCTCCTCAAAGTGGGTAATGTGTTCACCGGAATAATATCCGTAGGACAGTAATCCGCCGCAATCTGCATCACCGCTTAAGGCCTTGTTATAAAGTACGGAATATAGTTTTGTTGTATCTACTTCAATATTCATAGCCTTTGCAAACTCGCCAAATAAAGATACCCAGGCATTTAAATCTGAAGTACAGTTATTGCTATGTACCATGGCAACAGGATCCCCTGCCGGAGTCATAACTATGTCTATCTCCTTATGGACTTTCTTTAAATCCTCTTCCAATACAACCATGGCAAAAACACTGGTTCCGGCAGAAACATTACTGCTTCTTTTGGCTACACTGTTAGTAGCAACCATTCCGGTTCCGGCATCTCCTTCCGGAGGACAAAGGGGAATTCCCGGCTTTAGATTACCCCTAGGATCAAGAAGCTTAGCTCCTTCTTCCGTAAGTTTTCCGGCATATTCACCTGCCACCAAAACCTTAGGAAGAATATCACGAAGCTTCCACGGAAAACCTTTATCTGCAATTAACCGGTCAAATTGATTTATCATGGTTTCATTAAAGTCCTTGGTCTTAACATCCACAGGGAACATACCTGCTGCATCCCCTATACCAAGAACTTTTTCACCGGTAAGTTTCCAATGGACATATCCTTCTAGGGTTATAAGATAGTCTATTTCTGCCACATGCTCTTCTTTATTTAATATAGCTTGATATAGATGAGCAATGCTCCATCTTTGGGGTATATTAAAGTTAAATAATTCTGTTAATTTATCTGAAGCAGGTCCTGTAATAGTATTTCTCCATGTACGGAAAGGAACCAGAAGCTCTCCTGCCTTATTAAAAGCCATATAACCATGCATCATTGCACTAATACCAATGGCACCTATGTTGCTAATAGTTACTCCATACTGCTTCTCTACTTCATCAGCCAGGTCCCGGTAGCTTCCTTGTACCCCTTCCCATATATCTTCCAGTGTATAGGTCCATATATTATCAATGTAGCGGTTCTCCCAGTCATGCTTACCTATTGCAAGTGGCATATAATTTTCATCCATTAATACAGCCTTTATCCTGGTTGAACCAAGTTCAATACCTAAAGTGGTTCTGCCACTGTTAATTGCTTCTATTCTTAAATTTTTATTCATTAAAACCCCTCCAACTTCAATTTTCATTAAAGAAAATAATTAGCGAAATGCAATGGAATTCCACAGCAATTCGTTTTTAAGGGTCCTAATATTCGTATCCTTATCAATATATACAGCCTCAATGCCCATGGCTGCTGCCCAATCTCCCATTTGTTCTGCACTAAGATCATAGGTAAATGCCGTATGATGGGCACCACCTGATAAAATCCAGGCTTCCGCACCAACTTCAAGATTTGGCATAGGAGTCCAAAAAGCCGTAGCCACAGGAAGTTTCGGCATAGGTTTTTCGGTCTTTTTACATTCAACCTCATTTATAATTAAGCGGAATCTATTGCCCAAATCTACTAATGATGTAGCTATGGCAGGACCGGTCTTAGAGGTAAATACTAATCTTGCAGGATCTTCTCTGTCACCCATGGATAAAGGACAAACCTTAATTCCTATAGGGCCATCTGATACAGAAGGACATACTTCCAGCATATGTGCCTGAAGGATTCCTTCCTTACCGGGTACCAGGTTATAGGTATAGTCTTCCATAAATGAAGTTCCCTTGGCATCTTTTATGTCGGCAGTCATAACCTTCATTAATCTAACCATGGCTGCTGTCTTCCAATCACCTTCTCCGCCAAATCCATAGCCCTTTTCCATAAGCCGCTGTATAGCCAGTCCCGGAAGCTGCTGCAGACTTCCCAAATCACCAAAATGAGTTACAATAGCATGATAGTTCTTTTCTTTTAAGAACTTCTCAAATCCAAGTTCAATAGCTGCCTGAACTGCCACATGTCTGCGAAACTCCTTTTCGTCCCTACCTTCAAGTAAAATATCATACTTGCTGTAATATTCCTCTACCAATACATCTACCTCTGGGGAAGGTACAGCACTTACATATTCGGCTATTTCATTTATCGGATAAGTATCAACTTCCCAGCCAAATTTTATTTGGGCCTCAACCTTATCCCCTTCAGTAACAGCCACATTTCTCATATTATCGGCTATACGAAGTACACGGATATGGCTGCTTTCTATAACACCTATGGCGGTTCTCATCCAGCTTGCAATACGTTTTAGTACATTTTCATTACTCCAGTGTCCAACTACTACCTTTCGCTCTATTCCCATCCTAGAAACAATATGACCAAACTCTCTGTCTCCATGGGCAGACTGATTTTCATTCATAAAATCCATATCTATAGTGTCATAAGGTATTTCTTGATTAAATTGTGTATGTAAATGAAGAAGTGGCTTTCTATACTCTTGAAGGCCCAAAATCCATGATTTTGCCGGAGAAAAAGTATGCATCCATGTAATTACACCTGCACATTCTTGATCTTCATTTGCCTCATTAAACAGTTTACGAATAGATACACTATCAAGCAAAGTAGGTTTCCACTGAAGCTTAAAAGGAAGTAATCCGGATTCGTTCATTTTTTCAACCATTATTTTTGAGTGCTCTGCCACATTTGCAAGACATTCATCACCATATAAATCCTGTGAGCCTGTTGCAAACCAAAAAACATAATCTTTTTTAATCATTTTTCTTATCCTCCTTTATATAACTTTTCCTCAACTAAATTACCTAAAATTATCATAAACAAATCCCCTTTGTCTGACAATTTCTTAACACCGCACTTACGAATAAAAAGTTACCTAATCCGACCTCATTTCTCTTGCTTCTATATTAAATATTATTTATACTTATTACATAAAGTAGTAGGAGAAGATAATATGAGTTTGCAAAAATTATGTCAAGATATATCATGTAATGATCCAAATATACTAGAGGAAGGAAGCCATATTGGCTCCCGTATAATGTGTCCGGAATATTCTCTTCATGTAAAGGATATAAAAACCTACCCCCTTTCTCAGGAAGAAAGGATTTTTGCCCTTTGCTGGACAATCTTTCCTAACAATAGGCTATATGGTACCATCAAACCCTCACTTGTTTCCTTTTCCTACGGCTGTACTTTTAAGGAAGGCTGCAGAACCCAGATGCATACCCATGAATATCTTGAACTAGCTTATGTAGTCTCCGGTACCTTTCGCCAGCAGATACTTGGCAATGATATAATCTTTAAGCAGGGAGAACTATGGCTCATTGATAAAAATTGCCTTCATCAAGATTACCTTGATCCTGAACCTGCCTGTATACTATTTTTAGGAATTGCCAACGAGATGTTTGACAGTATAATATCTAGCCAAGTGGCAGATGAACGGATAATATCCTTTCTTCAAACAGCCCTAATGAAGCAGAAAGATCTTTGGCAGTATCTGCACTTTAAACCAAAGGACAAAAACAACAAACAAATGGAAGAATATCTAACCAAGCTTTTAAATGAACTAATCATTTATGATAAAGCTTCAAATTATATATGCCATGGCTTGCTTATGAGGATATTTAGGCTACTTAGCTCAGACTATGATATATCCTTATCAAGCAAAATGCAGAAAAAGATGAACTGGCTCTTATTTCAGGAGATAACATCATATATTAAGGAAAACTACAGAGACATCTCCTTAAAGCAACTGTCCAAAAATTTTCATTTCCATGAAGATTATTTTAATAGGCTATTAAAAGCAAAGACCGGAATGACTTATACAGAATATATTCAGAATATCCGAATTAAAGAAGCAGAAAAGCTACTTCTTAATACTAAGCTTACCATAGACGAAATAGCTGTCAGGGTGGGCTATCAAAACAAAGGATACTTTTATAGGATATTTGTTGACAAGCACAAGATGACCCCTGCACAATATAGAAAAGAAAAGCTTATTTAAAAATTAAAATTATTTAAGAAATCATCTTGATTAATATTGCAAAATACTTTATATGTTATAATACTAAAGTTATATAACACAGATAGGAGGTTTTATTATAAATACCATATATGAAATATCACCGAAAATTTATTGGGTAGGAGGAAATGACAGACGTATTGAGCTTTTTGAAAATATGTTTCCCCTGCCAAATGGAGTTGCTTATAACTCTTATTTAATTAATGATGAAAAAACAGCCCTGCTTGATACAGTGGACGCTGCCATCAGTGCAGAATATCTTGAAAATATTACCCATGCCCTTAATGGCAGGCAGTTAGATTACCTGGTAATAAACCATATGGAACCGGATCATTGTGCCAATATAGAAGAAATCCTAAGACGCTATCCCAGTGTAAAAGTAATAGGTAATCCAAAGACATTCCAATTTTTCAGACAGTATTACACCATGGACATGTCCGATAACTATATAGAGGTTAAGGAAGGTCAGGAAATTTGTCTTGGCAGTCATACACTACGTTTTTATATGGCTCCTATGGTTCATTGGCCTGAGGTAATGGTTACTTATGAAACATCCAAGGGTATACTATTTTCAGCCGATGCCTTCGGCGCTTTTGGGGCAATCTCCGGTAATATCTTTGCAGATGAGCTGGAATACGACAGCTACTTTCTTGATGAAGCCAGACGCTATTATACCAACATAGTAGGCCGTTATGGGAACCAGGTACAGGCCTTATTTAAGAAGTTATCCGGCTTAGAAATTAATATGATTTGCGGTTTACATGGTCATCTATGGCGCGGGGATATGATTCCTTACATCATGGACAAGTACGACAAATGGAGCAAGTACCTTCCCGAAAAGAAAGGTGTTGTACTGGCCTATGGATCAATGTATGGTAATACGGAAAATGCCGTTAATGCCCTTGCTGTCAAACTAGCCCAAAGGGGAATTAAGGATATCAGAGTATACGATGTTTCAAAAACTCATCCTTCCTATATTATATCGGATATTTTTAAATACAGTCATGTGGTCTTTGCAGCCCCAACCTACAATATGAACTTATACTTCCCTATGGATTCACTTATAAGGGAACTTGCAGTACTAAATATAAGTAATCGTAAAGTCTCCTTAATCGGAAACCATACCTGGGCATCTGCTGCACTGAAGAATATGACAGAGATGATAAGTAATATGAAAAATATGGAGATTGTGGGTACACCAATTGATATTAAATCCTCCCTAAGGGAAGATAGAGAAGGAGAACTTGATAATCTGGCAGATGCAATTTATGAATCTATGGATGATTAAATAAAAATTTAAACAATATGAATATACTATTAAAGTCCTGAAAGTTTATAAATAAACTTTACAGGACTTTTTTGATTTCTTACCTTTTGCTTATGGATTAACTCCCATACTCATAATACTATTACTGGGAAATATTATAGTAGCTCTTTGGATTTTAGAAAACCCAATTATATGTAAATAGGTTAGATAAGCTCAGCCATTTAGAATAATAAAAAAAGATTCCCTATATCATATGCTTCTTACATATGCTTCTTAGGAAATCTTTTTTATATACTTAATTAACTTAAATACTTATATAATAATTTTATAAAATATACTATACTTACTTCTAGTTCTTATATGCCTCTCTAACATCTATAATCATCTGACTTGTAGATGTAATTCCACCTCCGGACAAATACCAAATATCCGGATTAAGAGATACTATCCTATTATTAATAGCAGCATTTGTTCCATTAACTAAGTCATTATCCAATACTGCGTTGGCAGTATTGGTTCCCCCTACCACCAAGGTACGGTCAATAACTAAGATAATATCCGGATTCTTGTCTGCTATATATTCAAAGTTAACAGACTGCCCATGGGTTGATGATTCTATGTTTTCATCTGCTGCTTTTGCACCTAAGATATCATGAATCATACCAAATCTAGAACCGGATCCATATACACTTACAGAACCATCATTAGTAAGTAAAATCAAAACTTTTTCATTACTTTCTGCAGTAATAGCCTGTACCTCTTCCACCAGACTATTTAGCTTATTAATAGCTTCTTCTGCTTCATTTTCTTTACTAAAAATCTGAGCCACATAACCTATATTGGTTTTAACATCATCTAAATAAGTATCACCATTGGTCTCAACATAAATAGTAGGAGCAATTTCTAATAGCTGATCATAATAATCCTGCTGCCTTCCACTAATAAATATAACATCCGGCTCAAACTCAAATATAGCTTCTAAATCAGGCTCTTTAAGGGAACCAACGCTGCTAGCATTTTCAAACTTGCTTAAATAAGCAGGTAGACTACTTACTGCTGTGGCGATTTCCACATCAATTCCCAGGGCATCGATAATATCAAGAATACCATAATCTAATACCACCGCTTTTTTAACATCGGCAGCGACTGTTACTGTACCCTTAATATGTTCAATAGTAACTGAAGCATAAGCTGCAGAATCATTAGTATCCTTGGATGCTTCTTGTGATGTATTAGAAGAATCAATGTTACTTGCCACTTCTTTCTTACTGCAAGCTCCCAGTAGTCCCATAATCAAGCCTACTGATAAAATAATATATAAAAACTTTTTCATCTTCATTACTCCTTTATTTAAATTATAGATTTAATTTTTAACTATAATATAGGCATATGTTTTTTCCGCAATAATTTTGAACAGAAATATCCATTCCATATATATCGTATAAAACTCCGCTTTCTATTATCTGACATGTATTGCCTTGTTTTATTATCTTTCCATCCTTCATAGCAACTACATAATCTGCATAACAGGATACAAAATTGATATCATGAATAACAACCATGATGGTTTTACCCCGTTCATTTACCAGCCTTTTTAAGACCTTCATTATCTTAACAGAGTGCTTCATATCCAGGTTGTTTAAAGGCTCATCTAGAAATATATATTCTGTATCCTGGGCAATTACCATGGCTATATAGGCCATTTGTCTTTGACCTCCACTAAGTTCATCTAAATATCGGTCTTGCAAATCCATAAGCCCCATATATTCTAAGGCGTCATTTACATGTTTTAAATCTTCTTTACTAAGCCTTCCTTTGGAGTAAGGAAATCGTCCAAAGGACACTAATTCTCGGACAGTCAAACGAATATTTAAGAAGTTGCTTTGTTTTAAAATGGATAGGCGTTTAGATAAATCTATGCTCTTCCATTGCCTAAGCTCTTTATTGTCAATAAATACTTCCCCACCATCTTTTTTTAAGGTTCTGCTTATCATGGATATTAATGTACTTTTACCGGCACCGTTACTTCCTATAAAAGCTATAATTTTTCCTTTAGGTATATCCAAATCTACATTGTCTACAACTTTTTTGTCACCATATCTTTTTGTTATATTTCTTACAGCAATCATTGTTTTCTCTCCTTTAACATAAGGTATAAGAAATAAATACCTCCAATAAAATTAATGATAACACTCATAGTAGTTTCGAACCGGAATATCCTCTCAGTAACCAATAGCCCCGCCGTTAAAAAGAAAATACCAAGAAGTGTGGTCCCGATTGTTAAGCTTCGATGTGAATAGCTAGCTAAGACATGTCTGGCAAGATTAACAATCAGTATGCCTAAAAATGTTATGGGGCCAACCAGTGCGGTAGATACAGATATTAGTACTGCTGATATAATTAAAGTCTTTAATACAAGTTTCTTATAGTCAACTCCCAGGTTAATTGCATTTTCAGCTCCTAAGGATACTACATCCAAATAGGGTAGATCCTTTATTGAAATTATAAAAACTACAAGAATAATAAATATACTTATCCCTATTAACTTGGAATTAATATTATTGAAACTTGCAAACATCCTTCCTTGTAAAACTGAAAATTCATTTGGGTCTAACAGTACCTGCATAAAAGTAGCCATACCGTTAAACAATCCACCCATTATCATACCTGTAAGTACCAGGAAGTAAACATTCTTACTTTCACCGCGAAACAGCAGTAAAAATAATAGACATGCCGCAGATATCATAAATCCCACTGATATCAAAAAATGGGGATATCCAATCATCTGTGATAATGCTTTCGACCCTGCAAAAAATACTATAAAAGTCTGAATAAACAAATATAAAGAATCAAGACCCATAACACTAGGTGTTAAAATATGATTATTGGTAATGGTCTGAAATGTTAATGATGAATAGCCTATGGCATAGCTTACAATAATAACTGCCAAAATCTTTGTCATTCTCCTGGGCATAAAAAAGCTAAAATTCTTAGCAGTAAGACCCGGTAATAAAAATCCAGCTATTAATACCAAGTCAAGAAGAAGTAGAAGTACTATGACTTTCTTACTTTTTTTATCCTTTAAGATGTACTCCAATTCTTCTTCCTCCTAAATAGTAATATTAAAAACATAATGCTACCCACAACACTGACAATAAGGCTGATGGAAATCTCATAGGGAAATATAATAACCCTTCCAATCATGTCACATATCAATAAAAACAAAGCACCAAAGAGGGCTGTTATGGGCAATGCATTCCTTAAATTATCTCCCACAAATATCGACACAATATTAGGAATTATAATACCTATAAAAGAAATGCTTCCTACTGTAACAACCACAGTAGATGTAATAACAGCAACAATAACCATTCCTAATAGCACCACAGCCTTATAATTAATACCTAAGCTTTTTGAAAAGCTTTCTCCCATACCGGCTATTGTAAGCTTATTGGCATAGATATAAGCTATTATCAAGAAGGGGATTCCTAGGTATAACAACTCATATCTACCTTTGATTACAAGAGAAAAATTGCCTTGAAGCCAAGATGACATATTCTGTATCATATCAAGCCTATAAGCAAAAAAGCTTGTTATGGAACTTATTACATTTCCTAACATCATACCTACTAAGGGTACTATCATAGCATTTTTAAACTTCATAGTCTGCAGAAGCTGCATAAAGACCAGGGTGCCAAGTAAAGAGCAAATAAAGGCTACTATCATCTTATAAATTGTTGCTTCCCCACCAAAAAACAGTATGGCAATCATTACTCCAAATCTGCTCCACTCCATAGTTCCGGCCGTTGATGGTGAAACAAATTTGTTATCAGTAATGGTCTGCATAATTAATCCTGATATACTTAAACTAGCTCCGGTAACCAGAATACTAATTAATCTTGGAAGCCTACTGATAAGCGCAAGATTAATGTCCGTGCTGTTTTGTGTAAAAAGGCCCAATAGATTAAAATCCTTTACACCTATAGTCAGTGAATATATAGATGATAGTATCAAAAATATAAGCCAAAATAGCTTATTATGTAATATCTTCCTTAACTTAAAATTCATTATGACCTCCGATAATATGCATATTTCCGTTAAGTCTTGCTCTAATTTATCATAATTGAGAATGAATGTCAATATCGAATATGTGGAAAAATGTACTATCGATCAATTTATTTATAGTCATAAAAACTTAATTTACCTTTAGATTTACATTCAATTGCATATGTTGTAATATTATGTTGATATGATAAAATATCTCTCTAATTATGTCTATTTGTGGATAAAGGAATTATTTTCAATGCCAAGAAAATTAAAGATAATATTATTTAACAGAATCAAAATCAGAATGTTATATGCGGTATTTTTAGTATTTTTGGTCTAATAATTTTAATAGCTTACACTACTGGTTTTATACCTAGACCTTTTTTCTATACTGGATTAGTCTTATGTTATAATTCAATCAATGTTTTTCTTGAAATTACTGCTATTGAATAAGGAAACATTGGCCTTACTAAATATAAAAAATCTCTAAACCATAAATTCTATTGGTTTAGAGATTTTTAAATTAAGGCGACACCCAGATTCGAACTGGGGATCAGGGTGTTGCAGACCCGTGCCTTACCGCTTGGCTATGTCGCCATTTTTATATTATTTGATTTAATGCTATTTTATTATAGCAATGGTTTAATTATACGTCAAGTACTAAAAATCTTACCTTTATATTATATTTGGTCTGCATATACTTAGATAAATGACATTTTAAAACCGGACTTTTATATAATGTAAAAGCCCCATGACTTACATGGGGCTATTTATCCTATAATTATTTAGACTCCTTAATTGTATTATGTAGAGAAGTGAATAGTTCATTATATTTTAATCCACTACCACTAAATCTGGTAACAGCAACATAAACACTTAGTGGTATTACTTTATCGGCATATGTAAAGGTTTGACCATTCATTTTTAAAATCATGTCTCCTATATTTGTTGCATAATCTTTATCTTTACTGTTAGTTAGAAGTACAAATTCATCTCCCCCAATACGAAAAATAACATCCTCCTTTCCTGCCACCTTTTCTATACGTTTTAGAACTTCTAGTATTGCCAAATCTCCTGCTTTAAATGATATTTCATTAATTTCATTTAGAGACTTTATGTCACAACACACAAAATAACAATCTTTTCTATCAACAAATAAATCGTATAATTCTGTTATATCAACATGTTTTCTACTACTCATATAATCATCTCCATTCTTTATAGGCAGTAACTGCCTTGGATATAATTCTGTAAATTTGGCCTTTTTACGAAAAACTGATGGGGTACATCGCCACACCTGATCAAATGCTCTAGTAAAGGCTTCAGGTGAACTGTAACAGTATTTATAGGCTATATCAAGTATACTTACCCTTGGATTAGTAACTAAATCTCTGGCTGCTTTTGTAATTCTTCGTTTTATAATATATTCTTTAACACTATGTCCATTTAAGTACTTGAAAATCTTCTGAAGGTAGGATTTTGAACAATAACATGCATGTGCAACATCTTCAGCTGTAATATTCTCATGAAGATTGTTCTCTATATAATCTAATGCACATGATAATATCTCAATTTTGTTCATAGCCACCCTCCCATATATTACACGGTACCGTATATTAATATTATATCATAAGGGTAAAACAATAATCTTGATATTTTGACTTCTTTTTACCATACTGCATCAATACCTAAAATATTACCCATACTACACGCTACATCTACACCGCCTAACTATACAAAAAAGCCTCAAAGTCATAAATACAAGACTTTGAGGCTTATATTAGATAGGCGACACCCAGATTTGAACTGGGGATCAGGGTGTTGCAGACCCGTGCCTTACCACTTGGCTATGTCGCCATATATTTTTGTCACTTATAAATTAATTAAGCAACTCCCCGAGTAGGGCTCGAACCTACAACCCCACGGTTAACAGCCGTGTGCTCTACCATTGAGCTATCGAGGATTATATTATAATAGAAAAAACAGAAAAGTCTATTATAGATTTTCTGTCCTCTTATTATATTCAAATGAATAGGCTACTATTCATTTTATTGACTAAATACTACACATGAAAATGATTTCATCCATATCTGTAAAAACCTATTTAGGTCAAGCCCTCGACCTATTAGTAACAGTCAGCTACATGTGTTACCACACTTCCACCTCTGTCCTATCTACCTTGTGGTCTTCAAGGGGTCTTACTTGCTTATTGCAATGGGATATCTTATCTTGAGGGAGGCTTCACGCTTAGATGCCTTCAGCGTTTATCCCTGCCAAACTTGGCTACTCGGCCATGCACTTGGTAGTACAACCGATACACCAGCGGTTTGTCCAACCCGGTCCTCTCGTACTAAGGTCAGATCCTCTCAAATATCCTGCGCCCACGCCGGATAGGGACCGAACTGTCTCACGACGTTCTGAACCCAGCTCGCGTACCGCTTTAATGGGCGAACAGCCCAACCCTTGGGACCTGCTACAGCCCCAGGATGCGATGAGCCGACATCGAGGTGCCAAACCACTCCGTCGATGTGAACTCTTGGGAGTGATAAGCCTGTTATCCCCAGGGTAGCTTTTATCCGTTGAGCGATGGCAATCCCACTTTATACCACCGGATCACTAAGTCCTACTTTCGTACCTGCTCCACCCGTCGGTGTCACAGTCAAGCTCCCTTATGCCTTTACACTCTGCGAATGGTTTCCAACCATTCTGAGGGAACCTTTGAGCGCCTCCGATACCCTTTCGGAGGCGACCGCCCCAGTCAAACTCCCCACCTGACATTGTCCACCGGCCGGATCACGGCCGCGTGTTAGAAACCCAGTAACACAAGGGTGGTATCCCAACAGCGGCTCCACGACAACCGGAGTTGTCGCTTCATAGCCTCCCACCTATCCTGTGCATGCATTACCGAGTCCCAGTATCAAGCTAGAGTAAAGCTCCATGGGGTCTTTCCGTCCTGGCGCGGGTAACCAGCATCTTCACTGGTATTTCAATTTCACCGGGTGCATTGTCGAGACAGTGCCCAAATCATTACGCCTTTCGTGCGGGTCGGAACTTACCCGACAAGGAATTTCGCTACCTTAGGACCGTTATAGTTACGGCCGCCGTTTACTGGGGCTTAAGTTCAAAGCTTCGCCTTGCGGCTAACCTCTCCCCTTAACCTTCCAGCACCGGGCAGGCGTCAGCCCATATACTTCACCTTTCGGTTTTGCATAGACCTATGTTTTTGCTAAACAGTTGCTTGGGCCATTTCTCTGCGGCCTGGTTGCCCAGGCGCCCCTTCTCCCGAAGTTACGGGGCCATTTTGCCGAGTTCCTTAACAATGCTTCTCCCGTCGGCCTTAGGATTCTCTCCTCATCCACCTGTGTCGGTTTACGGTACGGGCTCATACAAAGCTATAGCGGCTTTTCTCGACGGCATGGGTTCGGAAGCTTCGCTACTTTATGTTCGCTCCTCTTCACACTTTAG